>QIJI01000280.1 GCA_003231795.1 Gammaproteobacteria bacterium | reverse complement strand
GCGTCGAGCTCAATGAATATATCAACTTCTTCCATTGCGAGAATCGCATCGTATCCGCCGAAAGCCTCAATTATTTTTGCCTGTTGGGCCAACGCTTTCTCGTTGACTTCATCCGGATCGAGAATTTCTCTCAACGCCGTGTCGCATTCCTTCAGTATTTCGGCATAAGCAGGGTTTTGCGCAAGGTCTAGGTCTTCCTGCGGATCGTTACTGAGATCAAATAATTGAGGCTGATAACCGGGGTAGAAAATATACTTCCAGTTTTTACTGCGCAACGCAAACATACCGGTCGACACGCCGCCATCATGATATTCACTGATAATATTTCTGACAGGCCCGTCTTCATTCATGAAATCGAACAGACTGACTCCCGGCAATTCCTCTTCTTCAGCAGTCAGTGTTTCGCCAACACAGTCGATTATCGTAGGATAACAATCCACCTGAGAAACGGGCTCATCGATGACTAGTCCACTGGGAACATCTTCACCGGATAAAATCATCGGGATGGCAATTGCGCCTTCGTGCATCACCATTTTTGTCCAGATACCATGATTACCCAACATTTCGCCATGATCACTGGTATACAAAATACGGGTTTGCTCGGTGAGCCCACAGATTTCCAGCTCAGTCGTCAGGTTTCCAATCAAATAGTCGAGGAATGAACACAGTACGTAGTATGACCGGCGACCTTTGCGCGCCAGGTCATCTCCAATATAATCCGCATAGTTGAAGAAATTGCGCACCTCACGGACCACCGAGTGATCGGGGATTTCTTCCATCCGATGAGGTAAACCAATCGACTCATCGTCATATAGGTCGTAAAATTCTCTCGGTGCGATTAGCGGGTAGTGAGGGCTAATAAACGATACAAATATAACCCAGGGGGTTGCTTGATCGTTGCCATGTGCCCGCATCCAGGCGCAAGCGTTACTACAAACAGCTCGGTCATACTTGGTGTATTCCGACTCACCAACGCCAATTTGATTAGCAAATTCTCGCACTTCAAAGCTATCCGTCCCGTTGATCAATGGCTTTCGCAGCAGTCCCTTGATCCAGCCTATACCATTCACATTGTGGATCGGTAAGTACTCCCGCGTAAAACCATTTTTAGGGCTGCTTGCTTTATATCCCAATTTCCCGAAAGAGACCGACTGGTGACCGGTTGAGATGAGATGGTTACCCCAGTTAGGAATACCGCCATCGTACGCTTCGACGCTACCGAAACTACCGTTCTGGTGCACCCACTGCCCGGTAGCAATCGAGGCACGAGCGGGGACACAATTCGGGGATGCAGTGTATGCATTCGAAAACAGCGTACCGCGCGCCGCTAATCGATCGATGTTCGGTGTTTTTACGACTTCGTCGCCATAACAGCCTGAATACCGGCGAGCATGTTCGTCGGCAACAATAAAAAGTAAATTTTTGGGTTTCATTTTCATATTTTATTCCTCGCCCTGGTAACCAATGAGTTCAACCCAAATCGGGATGCAGTGCTTGTAAATGGCACCTTCCAGCAAGGCCTTCCAGATTATTATTGAAACCCGATGCGCCCCCGCTATACTGGCAAATGTCGTCGGAACTGCATTACCTATACTCATTTGAACACGCGAAAAGACCCCATACAACTGCTTAAAAAGTTATCGATTGGGTGATTTTATTGCATGAAGAACTACAAAACTCTGTCCAGGATCATTGCCACTTTACCGGTGTTTGAAAGTGCCGCCAGGCAGATGAGCTTTACTAAAGCAGCCGAAGAATTGCATATGATTATGATCCGCAAATAGGTAGTCTCGTTAATAAGAATGAGACACATTTGTCATCGGCACCTTTTCGGACCATTTTTCCTTTTCATGAAGACACCTCGTTAGCGATGGCAATGGCTTACTTAAGCGGCCACAATACGCTGGAGGAAGTTGGTCAGGAATTTTGAGAACGTTATGCTTCGATGAGTCGCGTGGTTATAAACCACGAAAACCAAGGTGTAAAATGTAAGGCCTGTCCCAACTTTGCCACTATTGTCCAGCCAAATACCGATATCGAACTCATGCCCGGACCCATCCAGAAATTAGTCAACAAATTGATGAAAGTGGAAACGCACGAGATTCCCGCGGTGCTACTTTCATTCCTGTTTGTGTTCACGCTGATGGCGGCATACTACATCTTGCGACCGGTACGAGACGCGATGTCGAGTGACTGGACCGATGCCGAGCTGAGCTGGTTATGGACGCTGAACTTCTTTATCAGCGCCGCAGCCGTATTGTTGTATGGTATAGCCGTATCCAGAATCGGTTTCAGGAGACTGGTACCGGGCATTTACATCTTTTTTGCCAGCTCGTTCCTGCTGTTCTACCTGGCGACGCAATTGATTGACGACACCGACCTGATCGACAAGGCGTTTTACGTCTGGGTCAGTTTCTTCGCCTTGTTTCACGTATCGGTGTTCTGGAGTTTCATGGCAGACATCTATTCCAGAATTCAGTCAAAACGCTTGTTCGGATTGATTGGAGCAGGTGCGAGCATCGGCGCCATGCTGGGACCTTTGGTACCGGTATTTTTCAGTGGACTGCTAGGGGTCTATAACCTGTTATTAATTGCAGCGCTGATGTTGTTTCTGATCGTTCCGATTATTCACGCCCTCGAAAAATTAAGAACTGCAGGCCGATTTAACCCGGATGCAAGGGCCGACCCAGACCCGCTGAATGTGATCGGGGGAGACTTCTTCAATGGTTTTGTCGAGTTATTCAGTAGTCGATTCCTGTTGGCAGTCGGCCTGTTTATATTGCTGTATACGATGATGAGTACCTTCGTTTATTTCGAGTTGAAAAATGTCATGGTCGAGTACGACCGTGCTACCCGATTACAGTATTGGGGGATGATCGATTTAGTCGTCAATACCCTGGCGATATTGACTGCGCTATTTGCAACGGGACGCCTGGCGACTAAATGTGGGCTGGCAGTCACCCTGGCACTGGTCCCGGTGATTCTCGTTTTC
>QIJI01000063.1 GCA_003231795.1 Gammaproteobacteria bacterium | reverse complement strand
GCATTGGGTTCGGCGCAGTAGTGACAGGGTTTGGGAATCCGTTGCAGGTGTCGTTGACAACTTTTGCATAATGAACCGCCGTGCGGTAATTCGCAGCCACAGGCAAGACACAGCTCCGAAGCAAACCATCGAGCGATGAAATCAAAAAACTGATGTTGAAGACGTCTTCCTGACATTGACTATTCCCTGTCTTGCAATAGACTTGGCGTTCTATTTTATCAGGCCCCAATTCATATGAAAGCCCCGATGACCGATTTAGTGCAACCCATCCGCCACGATTGGACACTGGTTGAAATTAAAGCGCTTTTCGACCTGCCTTTCAATGATTTATTGTTTCAGGCCCAAACGACCCACCGCCGTTATTTCGATGCCAATGCCGTCCAGATCAGTACTCTGCTCAGCATTAAAACAGGCGCCTGCCCGGAAGATTGCTCCTATTGTCCGCAAAGTGCCAGGTACGATACCGGCCTTGAGCGCGAACGCCTGTTGCCACTGGAACAAGTGCGCGCAGCGGCGATGAACGCGAAAGCCAATGGCGCCAGCCGGTTTTGCATGGGTGCCGCGTGGCGTAATCCGACTGACAAAAACCTCGACAAGGTGATCGAAATGATCGGGGTAGTTCGCGAACAGGGACTCGAATCCTGTGTCACCCTCGGCATGCTAACCCGTGAGCAGACGCGCAAGCTGAAGGACGCGGGTCTCGATTACTACAACCACAATCTGGATACTTCACCCGATTATTACCGCGAAATCATTACCACTCGAACCTACCAGGATCGACTCGACACATTGGAAAATGTGCGTGCCGAAGATATTAATGTCTGCTGCGGTGGTATTATCGGCATGGGTGAAAAGCCCCTGGACCGTGCTGAACTACTGCGCCAGTTGGCAAATCTGCCGGAACATCCGCAGAGCGTTCCGATCAACCTGCTGGTTCAGGTCGAAAACACCCCGTTATACGGTACCGACAAGCTCGATCCGATCGATTTTGTTCGCTGCATCGCGGTTGCCCGCGTGATGATGCCAAAATCGGTGGTGCGGCTGTCTGCCGGACGCACCGATATGAGCGAAGAAATGCAGGCCTTATGTTTCCTGGCGGGAGCCAATTCGATTTTCTATGGCGAACTGTTGCTGACCACGCCCAATCCAGAAGAAAATGTCGATTCCGGGTTGTTCGACAAGCTCGGAATTGTCGCCAATGGTGAACAGGAATCAGTGTCGGGTGACAACGCAGCAGCTTGATTACCTCCCGGGCTGACTGGTCCCAAAATGAAATCTCTGGAAAACGAACTCGACAGACGACGTGAAGCCGGGTTGTACCGGCAGCGACGCATCAACGAGTCGGCCCAGGGCGTTGAAACAATAATCGATGGCAAAGCGGTTATTTCTTTCTGCGGAAATGACTATCTCGGACTCGCCAATCACGCAGATATTAAACAGGCCTTTGTCGATGCCGCTGATCGCTATGGAGTAGGTAGTGGGTCTGCACATCTGGTCAATGGACACAGCGTATTACATCATGCCTGCGAACAACGTCTGGCTGAATTTACCGGGCGTTCCAGGGCACTACTGTTTTCAACCGGATACATGGCTAATATTGCGGTGGCCTCGGCGCTGACAGGAAAACAGGATGTTATATTTCAGGACAAATTGAATCACGCTTCGCTAATCGATGGTGCTCGCATCAGCGAGGCACGTCTGGTTCGTTATCCGCATCAAGATTTATCCCGACTTGAATCTGCTTTGATCAAACACAACCTGGCGGGGCGAAAGCTCATCATGAGTGACGGTGTTTTCAGTATGGATGGCGATTGTGCCGATGTGTCGAAAATTGTCGAAGTCGCAGCGCCATACGATGCCTGGACCATGATCGATGATGCACATGGCTTCGGTGTGCTCGGAAGTCGCGGTGCCGGATTGCTTGAACAGCAACAGCTCAATCAGGAACAGGTGCCCATTCTGATGGCAACCCTGGGTAAAGCCGTGGGTACCGCCGGTGCGTTTGTCGCTGGCAGCGAAAGCCTGATAGAAACCCTGATCCAGCAGGCACGTCCCTATATCTATACCACGGCCTCGCCGCCGGCAGTGGCCGCGGCCACGTTGAAAAGTATTGATATCATCGAGGCCGATAGCTGGCGACGTGAAAAGCTGCAGGAGTTGATTGCTTATTTTCAACAGCAGATGGCTGGCCTCGAAGTCGAACTAATGCCTTCACAAACTGCGATTCAACCGATCATCATTGGCGACAATCATGAAACACTCAGTTTAAGCAACGCCTTGTTTGATCGGGGATTGCATGTCACTGCCATTCGTCCCCCCACTGTCCCGAGCGGGAGTGCGCGCCTGCGTTGCACTTTATCAGCGATGCATGAATTTGCGCATATCGACTTACTGGTTAAGGTTTTGAAGACGTTGCTTTAGTTGGACCTGAACCTACGGATTAAAGTCCGGCTTCATTTCAAGCTCGAAATCGATTGGCCCCGACTCGATACCATTGATGATGGCAGAAACCTGATGTCGGCCGGGATAGTATTTGCGCGTCGTAATCGGTTTGATCGCGTGTTTCTTAACTATTTTTGTGACGCTGTTTTGCTCGACATCACGCTCGCTGACTTTGAAAACTTTTCGAGTCAGCTCGCCGTTCTTTTTAAGATGGTAAATGGCGTATTCGATTCTGATTTTTTGCGCATTGTCGGTCTTGTTCAAATTCGAAAACGAAAATTCGACTGAATTGCCAAACCCCACCTTTGCAGTGGTGAGCGCAAAGTCAGATACTTCAATACCCGTAGAAGCATAGCCGAACAGGGCCATCACCCTGGGCTCAGCCTGTTTCAACAGGGTTCGACAAGCATGTTTGATCAGCGCATCGGTCTCGTCACGCATACCATGCCAGTCTTTAACCAGCGAAAATACGAATTCAGGATTGTCTTTGGAAATGTCGTTCAGGTTGTTGGCAACGCTGCGCCGGACGCTTTCGGAACTATCCTGCTTCAG
>QIJI01000013.1 GCA_003231795.1 Gammaproteobacteria bacterium | reverse complement strand
GTTACGGCAACGGGTGTTGCGTCGGGCCAGTCTGACCCTGGGTGAATTTTCGATTGCTGATCAGCTACGTCAGTACGAATTGATCGCCGAACGTGTCGGGATCACGATTGATGCGGTTACCCGCGCGATGAGCGAAACCGAATTTAGCGAAATCACTTTTGTGCAAAGAGTGAAACTTTTAAAACGAATCGAGCAATTACTATGAATGAAACTACAGCGACAGCCAGCGAGACCTCCGCCGCGCTCAACGCCTTACGCGCGCATGTCAACAGCCGCCTGGTCGGTCAGAAGCAGGTGGTCGACCAGGTATTGATCGCAATGCTGGCGGGAGGACATGTTCTGATCGAAGGTGTTCCCGGTCTCGGTAAAACATTGCTGGTGCAGGCTCTGGCGGCGGGAATCGGCGGTAAATTCAAGCGCATACAGTTCACCCCTGATCTGATGCCCGGTGACATTACCGGACATGTCATGTTCGACATGGCGCAAAGTAAATTTGTGCTCAAGCAGGGACCCATTTTCACCAACCTGTTGCTCGCCGATGAAATCAATCGCTCGCCGGCAAAGACCCAGGCGGCTTTGCTCGAAGTCATGCAGGAGCATCAGGTCACACTGGATGGCAAGTCAATGGCGGTGGGTAAGCCATTTATGGTTTTGGCAACCCAGAACCCGATTGAGCAGGAAGGAACCTATGCGTTGCCGGAGGCAGAGCTGGATCGATTTGTTATCAAAATTAACATCGATTACCCGCAGGCTGATGATGAAGTCAGTATTGCGACCCGATATGCCTTGCAGTCATTTGCTGAAGATACGAAGCCGACGCAGCAGTTAATTGATGTCAGTGCCGCGCAGGCGCATTGCAATAGTATCGAGGTCGATGACAAGGTTGCGCGCTACGCTGTCGATCTGGTGCGCTCTACCCGCGGTAGCACTTTGCTGCGCCATGGAGCCGGACCGCGAGGCAGCATTGCATTGCTGCGCTGTGCGCGGGCCCTGGCCCTGATCAATGGCGAAACCTTTATCACGCCTGATGATGTCAAGGCGATGGTGCTGCCAGTGTTGAGACACCGCGTTATTCTCGCACCCGAGGTTGAAATCGATGGTCTTGGAGTCGATGAGGTGTTAGGTAATTTACTCGAAAAGGTTGACGCACCGCGTTCATGAAACCCTCGCTCAATTTAATTCTGTTACTGCTGGCGGGCTTGCTGCTGGGTTTACTGACGGCGGTTGCCAGCATATTGGGCTGGCCGCAAGCTTTTGAATTCAAGGCGGTATTCTGGGGCTGGCTCGGGCTGGTTGGATTGCTCGCACTGCTGGACGCTTATTCGCTGGAGCGGCCGCGACTACAAGCCACCCGCAGTCTCGATTCGCATCTGGCACTCGGGGTGCGTCAGCAGGTTCAAATCAAGCTGAGCAATCTCGGTGATAGGGTACAGAAGGTCTGGCTAACTGATTTCCCACCGGCACAGTTGCAGATACAAGGCTTGCCGGTACAACTCGAGGTCGACCCGGGCAGTTTTGCCCAGGTCGAATACTCGATAACCCCACTACAACGTGGTCTGGCGGAATTTGGACAAATTTGCTGCCGGGTGCGCTCAGGATGGCATCTGTGGGAAAAAAACTATCGCTATGGCGAAGTAGAAAAATCGAAAATTTATCCGAACTACAAACCCCTGTTCCGTACCTCTTTTATCGGCAACGATCAGCTCTACGCCGATCTCGGTTTGCAATTACGGCAACGTCGCGGGGAGGGCACCGACTTCCATCAATTACGCGATTTCCGGGTCGGGGATTCATTGCGTCAGGTCGACTGGCGGGCTACTGCCCGTTTTCAAAAACCGATTTCGCGCGAGTATCAGGAGGAACGCGATCAGCAGGTTGTTTTTCTGCTCGACTGCGGCCGACGCATGCGAGCCCGCGATGGCGAGATCAGCCATTTCGACCACGCACTGAATGCGCTGCTAATATCAGCCTTCGTCGCGTTGCGCCAGGGTGACAGCGTTGGTTTGCTCAGCTTTGCAGGCCAGTCTCGCTGGGTGCCGCCGTTCAAGGGTCAGCATCAAATCAGTCATCTGCTGGACCAGATATACGATCTGGATAGCTCTCCGGCTACCAGTGACTATCTCGATGTCGCGCAACAATTGATGACACGGCAGCGGCGTCGTTCGCTGGTGATCATTATTTCATCGCTGGAGCCCGAAGACCGTGATGATCTGGTTGCCACCGCCAAACTTTTATCGCGGCATCACCTGGTGATGGTGGCCTCGATGCGCCAACAGGCGATTACAGATACCTTGTCGGAAGAGATTGTTTCCATCGACGATGCGCTCAAATATTGCGGAGTCGCCCATCATCTGCAGGATCAATCGGCGATGTTTGCCGAATTACGCAGTAATAATATTATCGTCACGGATACTCCGCCGGCGCATATGCATACCGCGTTGATTAACGAATACATGTCGCTCAAACGCAGTGGGATATTTTAAAACCTCTGAACAATTCTTTCCTGGCGGTCCGACGTATCGATCAAGTCCGGGACAGTTTCTGAATTGGCAGAGGACGGAAAAACAAGAAGTATGATTTTTGCTTTTCCTTCATTTTCAACAGCCTGCTAGTCGAGTTTCGCGGCCCACATCGCGAGACGGTGTTTCATCGATTTCTGTGAAATTTCAAGCTGTGGTAACGGCTGGATAATATTATCGTGCACCAGCAAGCGGTAAATATACTCGATTTTTTCGGTGGCTGAATCGGTCGCTTCAAACTCGACCACACCACGCTCTTCGCCGTATTTCGTCCCGGCTTCGATCGCTTTTCTGACCAGTTCCTTTTCGTTTTTGAGCTTTTTCACTGGAACCCCGCTGATTTCTGGTTGATAACAAAACTTGGGTTGATAACAGACTCCTATCCATCGCTGAGCTGTTTTGCCACCCACTGGGCGAAATGCTGCGACGGTTTGTCCATGATCGGTGTGAACAGGCCACCTTCAAAGGCGCTTGA
>QIJI01000365.1 GCA_003231795.1 Gammaproteobacteria bacterium | reverse complement strand
CACGTGGGCTGATGCAATTGATGCCGCGTACGGCCAGGGAGTTGGGGGTCAAGAATGTCAGCGATCCCGCCAGTAGTATCAAGGGTGGAATCAAATACCTCGACTGGCTGCGGGATCGATTCGATTCCAGCCTTCCGATTTCAGAAAGAACCTGGTTTACTCTTGCGGCCTATAATGCCGGTGCCGGACATGTTCAGGACGCTCGCAGGCTTGCCAGGCAGTTGGGGGATAATCCGGACCGATGGTTCGGGCATACTGAAAATGCGATGCTATTACTGGCTAAAAAGAAGTACTCGAAAAAAGCGCGCTACGGTTTTGTCAATGGCACCGAGCCGGTTAACTATGTGCGTGATATCCGTCAGCGATTCGAAGCCTATGTCGAGCTGAGTCGAAATGTTGTGAGCCTCGGATATTATCCGGGAAATCGAGTCCATCACCCGCCACCCGTTTCGGGCCTGGACGTCGCGCTACTACGGATCGAAAACGAATATCAGATGACCAACATGGGTAAAAACCTGAAACACAACATCGGATGCCGCTTATGCGAGAATTCGATGCTTCAGACCAGGGATTTCTAGCCCGGAAGTTTCGAAAATCTACACGAAGATCGCGCAGGATATTGATTTCACAGGAAAATTCTCGAAGAAGTCTCGTATCCTTGATTCCTGGCGACTAAGCTAACTCCTGGCAATGGCCTTGAGGTCGGTGGCTGGATCTGCAACCTCTTCTGGCGACGGGTGTTTTCCCTTTTCAATGATCATACGCCCGAAAGCATAAGACTTGGGCTCATTCATTGCATCGATTGCCAGTAACCGACTGTCCGCGTAATACCAGACCGACTGGCTGGAGTCGTCGGCGCCGGGCCGAAGCACGGTGAGATTATGCCCATGGTTGAGCCCGACAATCTGCAACTTGCAGTCGTATTGATCGGACCAGAACCAGGGAAGCGCGTTATAGGTCACTGACTCACCCGCGATTACGCGAGCGACGAGATCGCCCTGGTCGGCGGCATTCTGGACCGATTCGAGGCGAATTCGCTCGCCGTTACGGGCAAAGTTGGTGCAGTCTCCCGCGGCATAAATACTCGCATCAGAAGTCTGGCAACGCTCGTCGACCAAAATGCCATTGTTACAGTCGAGCCCGGCAGTCTCGGCCAGTTCGGTATTGGGATTGCCGCCAATGCCGATCAGCACCAGGTCCGCTTCAATAGTCTCCCCGGATTCGAGTTGTGCTCCGCCGACTCGACCCTCTTTTTCGAACAGCCGGGTCATGCGTGCGGATTCGCGTACTACCACGCCATGACTCTGGTGTAACTGGCGAAAGAAATTGGAGGTTTCAGTGGCGGCAACCCGCTGCATAATCCGGTCTGCCATCTCCAGTATCGTGACTTCGAGTCCAAGCTTACGCCCAACCGCTGCGGCCTCGAGACCGATATAACCGCCACCGACGATCAGCAGTCGCCGACCGGCGACCAGGCTGGGCTCGATCTGGTCGATATCCGCGATGGAGCGTAATTTGAATACCCCGTCGAGGTTCCCGCCGATATCGTCGGGTAACCTGCGTGCGCTGGAACCGGTGCATAGCAGCAATTTGGCGTAATCGATGGTTTCGCCGTTTTCGGTGACCACTTGTTTCTGATCGCGGTGAATTTCAACAACGCGGGTATTGAAGCTTGTGTCGACCGATTGCTGCTGATACCACTCCAACGGGCGGATGAACAGGCGCTCACGCTCAAGTTCGCCGAGCAGGTATTTTTTCGATAACGGAGGACGTTGATAAGGGGGGTGTGGTTCTTCACCGATTAACAACAGTGGTTGTTCACTGCCGAGCGCAACATGACGCGATACGAATGAGGCTGCTGCCTGGCCGGCCCCTACAATGACGATGGGCGCCGTCATATTACTCGGGCTCCGGAACCCGCAATACCAGTCCGTCCAGTTCCGGCGACGCGATGATCTGGCAACTGAGGCGGCTGTTGTCTTCACGCTCGACGTCGGTCATCTCCAGCATAGTGTCTTCGACATCGTCAATTTCACCGCTACGGGCGAGCCATTGCGGATCGACAAACACATGGCAGGTCGCACAGGACAGGCAACCACCACACTCGCCTTCGATGTGCGGCACATTGTTAGCAGTGGCCGCTTCCATCAGGTTCAGGCCATCTTTGACATCAACGGAAATTTCACTCCCGTCTTCCATTTTCCAGGTGATATTAGCCATAACTTGTCATCTACCCTAAGTCGATCTGAAAAGCGCGTAATGTATCCTTTTTATTGCCTAAAGTCTTTCTCAATTCATCCACTTCATTCACCAGATCAAGCCGCCATTTAATTGTTTTGTGAAACCTGATCCTGAATTAATTGCCACAGTTTTTCGATATGTGCCCGGGTAGTCGATTCAACCCCGATAGAAACCCGAACCATCCAGCCGTCATCCAGCTTCGACGGACTCATAAAGGCTGCCCCAGAAGCATTGATCCGGTTGACCCAGTTCAGCGTATGCTGATCGAGTGCCTCGCCTTCCAGCCCCGCTGGTTCGTGGCGAATACAGACAGTCTGTAATTGAACCGGTGCCAGTACGCGCCAGTCATCGGTGGATTCAACCAACTGACTGAACCATTGCGTGTTATCGAGGTCTCTGCGCAGGCGTTGTTGAATCGAGTCGATGCCATCGATGCTGAGCTGATACCACAGTTTGAGCGCGCGGAATCGTCGGCCCAGTGGGATTCCCCAGTCGCGAAACTGTTTTACCTCGTCGTCAACGGTTGAGCGCAGGTAGCTCGGATTGGTCGACATCACACGAACCAGATGTTCGACATCACGAACATAAAACAGCGAGCAATCGAGGATGGTGCCCATCCATTTATGCGGATTCCACGTAATCGAGTCAGCCTGTTCAACGCCTTGCCACAGATGACGGCATTCCGGTAACAACATCGCACTGCCGGCCATGGCCGCGTCCACGTGCAGCCAGATATTGTGGCGAGCCGCAATC
>QIJI01000241.1 GCA_003231795.1 Gammaproteobacteria bacterium | reverse complement strand
AATTGATCAAAACCTGCATCAGTTCCTGTATTCAATCGAACGGGCCCAAGGTGATCACGGAGAACTATGGCAGTACAGGTCACCTAACTCGGATCTGTTGGGCTGGCTGCTGGAGCGGGCTGGTGGTGAATCTCTCGCGCATCTGTTATCGACTCGATTGTGGCAACCGATGGGCGCCGAAGCCGATGCTTATATCACCGTCGATCGAAAAGGTGCCGCGCGTAGTGCCGGCGGTATCTGTGTGCTGCCGCGAGATCTGTTGCGTTTCGGTGAACTGGTTCGAAATCGGGGTGCGGTTGAAGGTCGGCAGGTGATTCCACAAAGCTGGATCGAGGACTGCAGTGACGGTGGCAGCCGCGAAGCCTGGCGACGGGGTGAATCGGCCAAAGAATTTCCCGCCGGGCAGTATCGTAACCAGTGGTACCAGAGCGGAAACGATCATCGCGCGATGCTTGCTATCGGCATTCACAGTCAGTGGATTTATATCGACCCGGTTGCCGGGATTTATATCGACCCGGTTGCCGAAATAACCATCGTCAAACTTTCCAGCCAGGATACGCCGCTCAAGCCGGAGCTGGATTCGATCAATTTCCACGCGTTTGAATCGATATGCGCAGCCTTCTAGTTGTAAATCTACTGTTATTCGCAAGCTTGCTTGGCGGTTGTCAGGTGGCCGGGTTCCTCGAATGCAATAGCCGCGAATGTCTGCTCGAAGCGCAGCAAAATAACCCGACGCGTACGCTAGCCTTCTGGGAATCGCAACTACAGTTACCCATCGCTTTGCGCTACGGTCGAATCCCGGACCGGTTGCTTGAATATCTGCGCATCGACAACAAGCTAAACGGCTTCCCGTCTGCGGTGGCTGCTTTTGATAACGCCAAAGTGCGCACAATTCTGGGTAATGCGGTTGCATCGCTTCCGCCGAAAGTAAGAGTTTTAGTGAAAAACAAACTGGTCGGGGTTTATGTGGTGAAAAATCTCGGAACTTCGGGTTATACCGAGAGCATTTTGAATCTCCAGGGTGAGCCGGTAGCCGGGGTTATAGTGCTGGACGCGAGCCTGTTCGATCAGCCGGGTAATACCTGGGCCAGTTGGCGGGACTCAACCGCATTTATCCCTAATTCCCGCTTCGGCATTAAAACTACGATCGCAGCAAGTGGTGAAAATGATATTGAGGCCGCAGTACAGTTCCTGTTGATCCATGAGCTCGGGCATGTCTACTCGATTGGCACCAATGTGCACCCGGACTGGTATCGCGATCTAGCCGAAATCGAACTGTCGGATTATCCGTTCAGTAGCCTTTCGTGGGAAATCGAGGAGTATTCGAAACAGTATCGCAGTCTTTTCGACGACCGGTTCTGGCAACGCGAAAAGCTCGGCTTTTACCAGAAAGCCAGGTTACCGGCCAAACAGATAGCGCAGACTTTGGAACAGCTTGGCAGCACCAACTTTGTCAGCATTTATGCCGCCACCCGTCCGGAAGAAGATTTTGCAGAAACTTTTGCAATCTATGTGCATACCGAACTGATGGGAAAACCGTATAAGGTGGAAGCGCTGACTGATGGAATGCCTACGACGGTTGTAACGCCGTGTTTCCGAACTACCTGCGCGCGCAAGTTTGAATTGATTGAATCGATAATGAATCAATGAGGGGGCCCACCCGAATTCGATCACCGGCAATAGATACAAAAGATGGTGATGAACCGGGTCGATCACGATCAGGGGTATTGTCATAAAAAGTATCTCGGGTTCGGGTGATCTGTTGCCGACAATCGGAATTTCGGTAGGTGCCGCGCTGTGGGGTCTTTTCTGGATTCCAGTTCGTGGAATCGAAGCAGCAGGGGTCGACGCCTTCTGGACCGGAAGTGTCGTCTTTGGCGCCAGCCTGGTGCTGTGCCTGCCTATCATGCTGTATCGCCACCGCATCTATACCGAACATTGGCGCAGTATTCTTCTACCCGGTTTGTTATCGGGAACTGCATTCGCGTTGTATATCGCCAGTCTCAATCTGACCGATATCGTGCGTGCAATTCTGCTGTTTTATATGAGCCCCATGTGGAGTACTTTGCTGGGGATACTCATCTTAAAGGAAAGTTTAACCTCCAATCGTGTTTTGGCCCTGTTTCTGGCCTTTAGCGGACTTTACGTGGTACTGGCGGTTGATGGCATGTTACCGTTGCCTCGCAATACCGGTGATCTTTATGCGCTGCTATCGGGGTTTTTCTGGTCGATTGCATCGGTCAAACTGTTTCAGGATGGAAACAATTTGATTATTGAAAAAGTATCTCTGTTTATTTTTTTCGCGCTGATAGTTTCGTTGATTCTGGTGCTCTGGCATCAGGGCAACCTGTCGCAGGTGCCAGATTCCGCCACGCTGCTGCAAGGCTGGTACTGGATCGCGATAATTGCTGCGGTAATGTTACCCATTTGTTATCTAACCGTATGGCCGGCAACCGTGTTAAGCCCTGGTCGGGTCGGAATGCTGCTGATGTTCGAGGTTATATTCGGGGTCGCCTCGGCTGCGATACTCACCAATGAAGCCTTTGGATTACGTGAAGTTTCCGGAACCGGCCTGTTGCTTGCCGCCGCAGTGGTTGAAGTCATGCGCCGGCAAGATATTGATAAAACGGATACAGTATGACGATCAGCCTGCGTGACAACTGTCTGCTGTCACCAGCGTGGTGCCGAAGAAAAATGCCATCACGATTACAGCCTGGTAGTAGCCGAATTGTTGTACCGGAACGGCAAAGAAGTCGGTCAGTTAGGGCAGGCCTGGAGCGTACAGATCCGTCGACCTAATAATGCCGGAACCGGCAAGCACCATGATCGCGAGATTGATCGTAAATTTCGGTTTTGCGGGAGGGCTAATTTGTATCACGAAATTATTTGTGAGTGTTATAGTCATACAGCATATAGCTTTAGGTGCCGAAATACGAGATGAGGAATAAGACCACTGAAGGATTGATCTTACTGTTGTGCCTGTTGTTTTTGGGTCAGCTCAATCCGCTTTAGCCGGCTGTAGCGATAAACGTTCGCCCGGCATGGATTGGTCCGGCTGCAAGAAAACCAACAAAATGCTGAATGACTCGAATTTTAGCGGGAGCCGTTTTGATAATGCGAATCTTGCGCTTAGCAACCTGGACGACAGCAACTTTACCGGAGCCAGCCTGATCAAGGTGGACATGACCCGTGTCAGTGCGAGGAATAGTCAGTTCCAGAATGCGAATATGACCAAGGCAGTCGGCTATCGTGCGTATTTCGATCGCTCACAATTTAGCAAGACGTTGCTCGATAAGTCTGAATTCTCGCGCGCCAGCTTTGTTAACGCAGTCATTAAAGAAGTTGACTGGTCACGATCCGAATTGGGACGAGATATTTTTACAAATGCGCAGCTAGAGAACGTGCAATTTAAATTTACCAACTTGTCGCGAGTTCAATTTTCCAATTCACAATTGAATAATGTAGATTTTTCGGGTGCCTATACCTATCGCACACATTT
>QIJI01000182.1 GCA_003231795.1 Gammaproteobacteria bacterium | reverse complement strand
CGAGTGGGTTATCGACAATCCGGACGCAGTAATCGAGTGCTTGTTGATGCTGACCTTGCCGGTCATAAATTCGTGTCATTCGTTCGCGACTGGGCGGCAATTGGCACTGTTGAAAGCGCAGCAGGGCTTCGTCGCGATGACCGATGCGTTCCAGCTGACGTGCGATTTGGTAACGTAAATTCTCGCATTTGCGATATGCCGGCGCGTCGGTTTCGATATCGGCAGGCATCATGTCGAAGTATTCAATCAGTGTGGCCGGGTCAGTCTGATCAGCCTGTTCGAGCAGAACCGCCAGTTGATGTAATAGCCAGTGCTGCTGAATTTCGAGCTTACTGCGATAGGGCCGGTGTGCCGGGTCGATGGAATAGCTTTCATATTGGTTCAGGCCGAGATCACGCAGTACGAAATCGGTCATCGACTGGTTCAGATTGCCGAAGAACAGCATCTGGAACAGTTGATAGTGGTCGCGATTCAAAACCTGCAGAAAGTCGTCTCGTTGGTTCAATTCTTTGAAATAATCCCTGTCGTCGAGATGCAGTAACTCGGTCTCGAGTTCGCTGCGGCGTAATTTTCCGAGCGCACGATTATGTTTCAGGCCGGTTAGCAGCTCCGGTTTGGTAAACAGGGATATCAGGGTCGAATCTTCTAATCCCGGATTAAGACGCAGGCAATCGCCAAGGCATAGTGCTTCGATGGCATCTTCGAGTGATGCGATTTCCGGGTAATTCAGTTTGCTCACCCGAAACCAGTCACTGCTGCGATTGAGCAGGCGGATATAGAGCTTGCGAGCATCGTCGCCGAGCCCGGCGAAACGGGTCAGGAACTCAAGCTGATCAGGTTCAAGTATGTCGGCGTAAACCCGTTCGACATGCTCGAACAGAACCATCACGTTATCGAGATAATAGGATTCGGGCAGATCGGGTGGCATGTTGCTATTGTATTCCAGTGTACAAGGCGATGGCGAAGAATACCGCGCAAAACGTCTGCAGCGCAGATGCCGGAATTTTCGGGTGAAGCCTTTGAACAGGGCATCCTGTATTATACCGGCCAGGAAATACTACCCTTTCAGCACGGTAAGCCATGGACTGAAAAGTCCAGTCACCTGCTTAACCTGAAGAAACGAGGATTGATGCCAATAACAGCTTTTACCGACCTGAGCTGGCAGGATTTAGAACAATGGGTGGGGCCAACGATTCTGGAGCGCGGCAAAAGCTATCGGCGCCGCGTGCACGATCTTGCGAGGACCGATGAAAATCACGTCGTTGCCACCGTCGCCGGAAGCGAACCCTATATCACCCATGTCTGGTTAACTGATAACGAACCTGATTACGAATGCAGTTGCCCCTATTGGGGGCCATGCAAACACGCTGTCGCCGTGATACTGGCTTATCTCGATTGCATTAAATCAGAGCAGTCCGTGCCGCTGATCGAACCCGGCGATTTGGATGCGCGGCTATTGGTATATGGCCTGGCGGAAGAGCAGGACAGCGAGTTTGGCATCGATGTTGAAAAAGCGCGTACCACACTCAAGGCAATGACCAAGACACAACTCATCGAATGGGCGATGGGCGTGTTTACGGATCATCCGTCTATTTTCGATAGCCTGGCGTGCTCGGCGCCGCCAGGCGATATCGCGGTGGATAAAGTAGTGGCTCGATTGCACCAGCAAATTCGCAAGACCGGGGACGAAAGAGGCTGGCAGGACCATTGGAATGACAACGGCTATACCCCGGATTATTCTCCCATTCAAAAGCAACTCGAAAAACTGCTCAGCGGCGGCCATATAGACGCTATCCTGGAACTGGGGGAAGAATTATTCTCGCTCGGCATTACGCAGGTCGGGGAATCGGATGACGAGGGTGAAACCGCCAGTGAAATCGTCGGTTGTTTGGCCGTGGTGTTTGCGGCGATGCGTAAAAGCAAAAGACCGGCCGCGCAGCGCATGATCTGGTTTTGGAATAAGTTGCTCGAAGACGAATATGGTTTACTGGATGAACTGGAGTCGCCGATAGACTACGCGGCAATGAAACGGACCGACTGGCGCGAGCTTGTCGAAGAATTTAATCAGCGTCTGGATAATTGCCCTGATCCAAAAGGCGAGAGCGCCGGGTATGGGGACAAATATCGTCGACAGCGCCTGTTGGAATTCGCGCTGGAAGCGTTGACTCAGGCAGGTGAACCCGAGCGCGCTACGGAATTGATGATCGCGGAGTTGCCATACTGCGATAATTATGTCGGATTGGTTGATTATTTGTTGGCCGGCAATGCCGATGACCAGGCCGAGCATTGGGCGTATCAGGGGTTTCACAAGACCATATGCTCGTTGCCCGGTATCGCCGGACAACTGGTAGAGCGATTGCTGGATATGGCCGGGAAACGTAGGGATTGGCTGCTGCTAGCCGCGCTGCATGTTGATAAATTTCTGCAGAACACCAGCGTTGATAACTATCGATTAGCCCGGAAATCCAGCCAAAAGGCCGGCTGCCGGGCGCAAATACAGACTGAATTATTACGTTTTCTGGAAACTGGCGAATCGCCTTTGTCCACGGCCGATTGGCCGTTGCCCGGCACAGGGCTGAAATTCCCGAAGCCGATATACCGGCAGAGTTTTCCTGATTATGAAGCGCTGATAGCGATTGCGCTATTCGAAAAGCGAGTCGAAGATGCGCTGCATTGGTATCAGAAAACAGGGAATAACAGTTATCACGCCGAAGCGATTGCCCAGGCGGTGCAAAAAACCAACCCCGATGTGAGCCTTGATTATTGGCGGGGCAAGGTCGACGCGTTAATCGCCAAAGTGAAACCCGCCGCTTACCGAGAAGCCATGCCCTATTTGCGGAAAATACAAAAACTCATGCTAAGCAGCGGGCGCGTTGATGATTACCGCCGTTATATTTCCGCGCTGCGCCAACAACACAAGGCCAAGCGGCGCTTGATGGAAGAGCTTGATACGCTGGAAAGCAAGGGCAAGAAAAATCGGCTGATCCTGGAAGATTGACAGT
>QIJI01000107.1 GCA_003231795.1 Gammaproteobacteria bacterium | reverse complement strand
GGTAAAATTCAGTTTCTGCGCGAACAATACGGTCTGGATAAACCCCTTGTTCATCAATACTGGTACTGGCTTACCGGGATGCTGCAAGGCGACTTTGGTTACTCGTTTGAATACGACCTGCCGGTTTCCGAGGTGGTTGGAGATCGGCTGTTACTGACTATCCTGATATCGATAGCGACTATTCTGTTCACCTGGATTATTGCATTTCCGATCGGTATTTATTCGGCTACCCACCAGTACAGCTGGACTGACTATGGGCTCTCCACCCTCGGGTTTCTCGGTCTGGCTACGCCCAATTTCCTGCTCGCGCTGGTGATGCTGTACTTCGCCAACGTGTATTTCGGTACCAGCATCGGAGGTTTGATGGAGCCTGAATATATCGACGCGCCCTGGAGTGTCGATAAAATGTTATCGATTCTTGAGCATTTGTGGATTCCGGTTGTCGTCATTGGAACTTCTGGAACCGCTGGAATGATCCGACGGTTACGTGCCAATTTGCTGGATGAACTGCAAAAACAGTATGTCACTACCGCGCGAGCCAAAGGCTTACCGCCGGGTAAACTGTTAGTCAAATATCCGTTACGCGTGGCGATGAATTTTTTTGTAGCTGATATCGGCAATCTGCTGCCTACCGTAATTTCCGGGGCTGAAATCGTAGCGGTGGTAATGTCTCTACCGACCACGGGACCGATATTGTTGAGCGCATTACAAAGCCAGGACATGTACCTGGCGGGCTCTTTCCTGATGTTTCTGGCGCTGTTGACCGTGGTCGGCGTGTTAGTTTCGGATATCTTGCTGGCCTTGCTGGATCCAAGGATTCGGATCGCAGGAGGTGTTGCCAAATGAGCACCGAACATTACGTATCGCGTGAACCTTTTGATCCGCATTCGATCGAGGCACTGACCCCGGCGCAGGAAAAATATTATCTCGCGTCGCAATGGAAGCTGATGTGGTGGAAATTGAAACGTCATCGGCTGGCGGTGATCTGTGGCGTGATCCTGGCGCTGAACTACGCCACCATTTTATTTAGCGAAGTGATTGCACCTTATAACCTGCATACCCGGAATGTTGATTATATTTACTCTCCACCGCAGCGGGTTCGTTTATTCCACCAGGGGGAATTTATCGGACCTTTTGTTTACGGCAGGGATTATGAGCTGGATATGGAGCTCATGAAGCGCAATTATCCCGAAAGGCTCGATGACGTGCAGCCGTTACGTTTTTTCTGCAGTGGCGATGAATATAAATTCTGGGGGCTCATCGAAGGAAGTTTTCACATCATCTGTCCACCGGAGAATGGCACTTTTTTCCTGTTGGGTACTGACCGGCTGGGACGCGATATGTTTTCCCGGATAACCTATGGCGCGCGTATTTCATTAACTATCGGTCTGATCGGAATTATTATTAGCTTTACCTTTGGTATTTTGATCGGAGGCCTCGCCGGATATTACGGTGGCTGGGTTGATTCGACGGTGCAACGCATGATTGAAGTGATCCGATCGTTCCCAGAATTGCCGTTATGGATGGCGCTGTCCGCTGTTTTGCCGGTGAACTGGAGCCCCATCCTGATTTTTTTCGGTATCACGGTCATTCTGGCTATGCTGGACTGGACCGGTCTCGCGCGTGCGGTTCGTTCGAAATTACTGTCATTGCGAGAAGAAGATTACTGCGCAGCGGCCGAATTAATGGGGGCCAAACCCGGACGCATTATCGGTCGTCATTTACTGCCCGGATTCATGAGCCACCTGATCGCGTCGGCGACCCTGTCGATTCCCGCCATGATTCTGGGTGAAACTGCGCTGAGTTTCCTCGGGCTGGGTTTGCGGCCACCGGTGACGAGTTGGGGCGTGTTGCTGAATGAGGCGCAGAATATCAATGTGGTTGCGCTCTATCCGTGGCTTTTGTTTCCGGTAGTACCAGTGATTCTGGTAATACTGACGTTCAATTTCTTTGGCGATGGATTGCGCGACGCCGCCGATCCCTACAAGTAATTCATGGCGATCGGGTTTCAGTCTCGTGGGCATTGCCCATTATGCCAGTCGGAAAATCGCAACACTTTGCTGGATATCGCTTACACGGATGAAAAACTCGCTGGCCATATCGAGGCATTTTATCAAGGTAAAGTACCGCTAAAACGCCTTAAGTCCGGGTCTTACCGTGTGCTTCACTGTCAGGATTGCTATTTCATCTATCAGGACCCAATACTGAATCACCAGGGCATGCAGGCACTGTATCTTGACTGGGTCGATCACGCTGCCAGTCTGAACAAGAAACAGCAGGCGAAAGCGCGGCTGTATCGACAATATGCAATGCAGGTCCAATCACTGGCGTTTCTGTTGCCGAATCGTCCAGATCAGGTGTGTATACTGGACTACGGGATGGGCTGGGGTTACTGGAGTCGCATGGCGCAAGCACACGGTTACAAGGTCTATGGCTACGAACTTTCAACCCAACGTTGTGAACACGCGCGTGCAATGGGTGTTGACGTAATCGAGCAATTGCCCGAGGCGGGTGAGCATTACGACTGTATTTACGCAAACCAGGTATTCGAACATCTTCCCGATCCGCTCGGCAGTCTGCAGTCGTTATGCGCGCGGCTTAAACCGGGCGGGCTGGTCTATATTCGGGTGCCCGATGGGCGGGGTATAGTCGACTGGCTCGACAATCGTGACTGGTCGCCCGAGCTGGACGCGATCCACCCGTTTGAACACATCAACTGTTTTACCCGAAAAAGCCTGATTGCGTTTGCAACCAGGGCCGGTTTGAAACCGGTTAATCTGCCTTTGCGGTTGAACTGGGGCAGTTTATGGGGTGGTATCCAGCGTGAAATCGCGGATCGCTATCTGACCACACACATTTTATTCACGAAGTAGAAAAGCCGAAGGCGGGTCGTTATTCGGAGGCCAGCAACTGCTGGAAATGTTCATTGGTAGTTTGCATGTCGCTATAACTGCCTTTGTCGATTAGCTTGCCGCTCTCCATGATCATTACCTGATCAAACAT
>QIJI01000186.1 GCA_003231795.1 Gammaproteobacteria bacterium | reverse complement strand
AATAACGTTTCTCCAGGTGCTCACCCAGCCGGCTCGGATTCGGTTCAGCGTGACCGGGGAGGTGAATTTTTCGATACTTGCCTACAATCTGTCCTTTTGTGTCGACCAGAATTGATGTGTTAAAACGCTTATCACAAAATTTTTCCGCGTAACCCAGATAAAAACCCAGCCCCAGGTTTCGAGATGCCTCGAAAAGTGGTTTGGTTTCTGGCCCTGGCATTTGGTCTTCGAAAAACGCCTCTAACTCGGAGTCACCCCGATCATAGACCCAGCGTGGAAAAAAAGTAGTAAGTGCCAGCTCAGGCAAAACAAGAAATTGACAGCCTCGACTCGCCGCCTCCCGCATCAGAACAACGATACGTTTTACCACCTGCTTCCGATTGTCAGATTTTTGAACCGGCCCCAGTTGAGCCACACCGGTGATAATGCTATCCATTTGTTCTCCTATACTCGTGGATCGGGGTGGTGGTTTAGCCAGTGGCGGGCAATGTCGTTGCGACGACAGATCCAGACCCTGTCATGGGCAGTGATGTAGTCGAGTATGCGATGCAATGCCACGATTCTGCCTGGCCGCCCCAAAAGTCGCGCATGTAGCCCGACCGTGAGCATCTTGGGAGACTCTAACCCTTCCTTGTAGAGTTGATCGAAGCTGTCTCGAATATAGGTTACAAATTCATCGGCGACCTGGTAGCCACCGACATCCCGGCTGAACCTGGAATCGTTAGTATCCAGCGAATAGGGAATCATCAGGAGTCCCGGGTGATCCGGCGACCAATAGGGAAGATCATCATTGTATACGTCGGAGACGTATATGAAATTTCCTGCCTCGATAACCAGAGGAATTGTATCGAGCGATGGTAGACCCGCATAGTATCCAAGTGGCGGTTCACCCGTAAGCGTTTTAACTTGATTGATCGATTTGGCAATGTGGGAACGCTCTTCGTCGGCATCTATGGTTGAATAATCGATCCACCGCCAGCCATGAGGATGAAGATCAAATCCTGCATCAATCATGGCCTGAAGCGCGATTGGGTTTTGTTCGCCTGCACGCCCGACAAGATTAATGGTGGCCTTGAGACCGCGCTCTGTAAATGCTTTAAGCAAACGCCAATATCCAACCCGTGAACCATATTCGTAGCTATGCTCGATATTGAGATCTCGCCCGCCGATTTGGGGAGCGACAGCAACATCCGAGATGCGGGTTTCCGACTGGCGATCACCCTCAAGGATTGAACGTTCTCCGCCTTCCTCGTAGTTAATACAAAAATTTACAGCGATACGAGAATCATCGGGCCACTTTGCATGCGGCGGATTGTCGGCATAACCGATAAAATTTCGACTCGGATACGTCATCAGACTGGAAAAAGCACTACAGCACACACGCTGCGACGATATCGGCTCATGACTGCTCCGTTTTCTTCAAAATGGCCACATTGAGATAACGGATCTCGGTCTTGCCGCGCATGCCCGCGATGGTTGCAGGATCGTTAGTAAAGAAGGTATTGGCTTCTTCTCGTGTTTCGACATCCAGTATGAGTGTGCTGCCAATTTTAGTAACGCCGTCATCCTCGCGCAAACTACCAGCGGCAAGAATAACCTGGGCATTGGCTAGTTCATATTGCCAATGGGCGTCCATCACTGCTTTATCTGCGCGAACCGCCAGACCGTTTTCGTTGTCATAACTGACAATCAACCATGCCATTTCTTTTCTCCTGTTCTTGATTCAAGGTCGAACACTATCGATTCCGTCACTTTCTCTTGCACTCGAAACAAAACTCGCCAGCGTACGTTCTTTTTCAAACGGCCAGGGAGTACCTCGATGCATCGTTGCACGCTGATCCCAAATCAGTACATCACCGGGCTGCCATTGATGCGAATAAATTGCTTCTGCTTGCGTGACTGCATCGATCAGTTGGTTGATTAATGCCATACCATCGTCTTGCGATATGCCAACGACCGCGCAAGCGTGGGTTGCGATATAAAGCGCTTCTTGCCCGTTAACCGGATTGCGCCAGGTTGTGCGCCATCGGGCATCGGGAAATTTGGTGTAAACATGCTGGCTAGCGAGGCTTTCGTCAATTAATTTTCGCGATTGTGAAAACCGATGGATAATTACTTTATCGCGGGCATGTTGCTTGAGTTTTTCAGACATTTTCTGCCAGCCAACACGTGTTGAAACGAGCTCGGTATTTCCGCCAGTTGGCGGGAATATGTAACCCGCCAGCATATTTGAGATTGCAGGCGCCTGCAAAAACGTGCTATCCGTGAGCCACAGAAAATTCGCCTGCAAATCCAACAAACGTAGCTGCTCATCAGCAACCAATGCACCGCTAGTCGATACGTTCGAAACCATCGCTCGCTCTGTCGGCATTCCATCGGGCGCGTCTCGCAAATCTTCAATCGGCCCGAACAGTTCCGCTACCCGACGATGAGTATCCTCATCTAGATTTTGATCACGAAACAGTAACAGGGAGTGTTCTTCAAATGCCGCTCTGATCTCGGGAAAAATCAGAGGCACATTCAACCGGCTTAAATCTACATCATGGATTTCAACACCAAAATTAACATGGAGATTCGTTAGCGTAAGCATGTCAGTCAAGTTCTGAATATTTCAGGTGATCGCTTCAAACGGGCATTATCTCAATTATTAAGTGCGAGTGGCAATAGACAATAGGTTCAGACTGAACCTTCCCGGTTTAACGGATGCTACTCGGCACGTAGAGAAAATCCGCCGTGATCGAGTACCGTCGCGATGATGATCTGAATCAGCTCGAAACTCGACTCGGCGCTGATATCCTCGAAGTAGATAGTACCCGGCCAGGGTGGTAGGCGGGACTCATAGCCTTGCTGCGCGATTTCGATGGCAACCCGCTTGATAGATTCGATATAGTCGCTGGTAAGAGTTTCAATTTCGCGTTTGTGTAGCGTTAGATCCGAGATACTGTTGCGGTCGATTTGGGTTGCACCGATACCGATGAACAATGGCTTTCGAGTATTGATTGCCT
>QIJI01000088.1 GCA_003231795.1 Gammaproteobacteria bacterium | reverse complement strand
GAGGTGGGGTTTGATGCGGTCGCCTTACATGACCAGTCGCGGCGCGTGGCTAAACTCGCAGCCCACTATCTGCAACGCGTCGAGGTAGAGTTGCAGCAGGAGTTACTCGAGGCGCTGGGATCCGATGAATACGCGGCCCTGGTCGACTGGACCCGGATTCGGGCCAATGCTCTGGCGCAGGGTGGATCGGGCTATACCCACTTCGTCGCCACTAATCCTTCTGGCCAGGGTCTGTTCAACTAGTTCAATCAGGTTGCGATAATCGCTCTACCGCGCTGACAAAGGTTTCAATCTCGGAGTCCTGGTTGAAATAATGCACCGAAGAACGCACCAGGTTCGGCAATTTCCGGCGAGTCGCATCGAGCAAGGTGCTACTGGGCGAGGTCACACTGACATTGATATTGCTGGCGATTAATCGATCGGCAAATTCGTAGGAGTCTTGCCCATCGACCGAGAATGTAACAATACCGCATCGGCGTTTGCCGATATCCCGAACGCTGACGCCTGCGATTTCACAAAGGCGATTGCGTAACTTGTGTGCCAGTCGCGTCACTTCGGCCTCGATATTCGCGATTCCGATATCCAGCGCATAGTCGATTGCGCGTCCGAACCCGAGTTTGGCAGCGTAATTACTCTCCCAGTTTTCGAATCTACGCGCGTCAGGGCGTAATTCGTAGTGATCTGCATCGGTCCAGATAGCGGAAAACAGATCGATCATCGGAGGATGCATTGTCTGCAGAACGCGCCGACTGACGTATAAAAATCCGGCGCCACGGGGTCCGCGTAAATACTTGCGTGCGGTTGCCGTCAAAACGTCGCATTGGATGGTTTCGACATCGAGATGGATCTGGCCTGCCGACTGGCAGGCATCAACGATATAGAAAATTCCGTGTTGGTGAGCAACTGCTCCAATTTCGTGTACCGGATTGACCAGTCCGCCATTTGTCGGCACATGGGTGATTGAAATCAGCCTGACCCGGTCATCGATCATTTCGCGCAACGAGTCTACACAGACTTCGCCATCCGGGGTCGACGGGATGGTGTCAATAATGACGCCTTTTTCGCGCGCTATCTGTAGATAAGCCAGATAGTTGGACGCATATTCGGCTTCGGCCGTCAGGATTCGATCGCCTTGTTTGAACGGGATCGTCATCCAGCCCACCGTTGCATTTTCGACGATAGCGACTTCATCGCGATGGCAGTTGATCAGGCTGGCAACCGAGTCATACACGGCCTCTATGGCATCTGCGCGTTGTGCTTCGGACTGGTAGCCTCCGATTGCGGCCTCCAGTTGCAGGTGATCTATCTGGGTTTCGAGAACGCAACGCGGCATTTGCGAAGCACCGGCGTTGTCGAAATGAATCAACCCGGCTTGCGAAGTCATATCCTGGAGGATGCTGGTCTTGTCAAAAGGCATAAAATATGTCTCGAAGGTTGGAGTCGATTAGCCAAATTGGGCAGCTAGGAGCCTGTCGAACTTAGGAAAAATCTGCTCGATATTTGCTCCTGCATTATTCTACCTCCCACATCCATGTAGTCGTGCGGAAAATGCATTTTGGACAGATTTTCCTATCCAATTCGTTAAATACGAGTAACTATTTGCCTCATTCGATAGAAAAATCTGACTCAAAATGCCTTTCCCTCGCTACGATTACTTAAATCCGACAGACTCCTATTTTGATTTAAAGAGTATCACCGAATACGATTGGATTTATCGACATTTCAACGTAGGTTTTTAACCGAATTCTTGCTACTGTCGCCGCTTCACTGGTGGTTTTCCTGGCAGTTCAATGCTGATTGATTACTGGCGCTTCGCCCGCGCCAACCCGCGATTTCTCGGATTTGGTTTTTTCCTTACGTTTCTGTCGAGCGCCGGGCAGACCTATTTTATCGGTGTCTTCGGTTCCGAGATTCAAACTGATTTCGGGCTGGACCCCGGCAGTTGGGGGCGCATCTACATGTTCGGAACGCTGGCCTCGGCATTTCTGCTCAACTGGAGCGGTCCGCTGATTGACCGACTGGATTTGCGCTGGTTTAGCGCAATTTGTCTGACCGGGCTGAGCGCTGCCTGTCTAATCATGGGTTCGGTGACAACTCCGGTGCTGCTGATTGTGGCTGTTTTCATGTTGCGACATTTCGGTCAGGGTCTGACCAGTCACGCGGCAATCACATCGATGGCACGGTATTACGACGAGGATCGGGGCAAGGCCATAGCGATGGCAGCCATCGGCTATTCGTTTGGTGAAGCCTTGTTACCGGTGGCCGGATTGTATGCTGCGCAAATCTGGGGTTGGCAGGAGACATTTTATGTCATTTCCGGAGCGGTAATACTGTCAACCATAGTCGTATTGTGGTTGCTTAGAGGACATGATCGTCGTCACGCCGAGCATGGTGTGTATTTGGACCAGCAGTCCACACAGGCGGAGGGTAAAGAATCCTATACCCGCAAGCAGGTTCTGTCCGAAGTGCGTTTTTACTTTATTCTGCCGGCCTTTATTGCTCCGGCACTGATTGGTACGGCGTTGTTTTTCTTTCCCTTTGAAATCGCCAAAGCGAAAAACTGGACGACCCTGTGGCTCACGGGTAATTACTGGCTTTACTCGATTGCATCGGTGAGCTCTACCATTTATTCGGGCCTTTTGATTGATCGTTTCAGCGCGCGCCAGGTTGTACCTTATTTTCTGCTACCCCTGGCCCTGGGTCTGGTGGTCATTAATCTGTCGGATCATCCCTATATTGTGTGGGCGTATATGTTGTTGATGGGCGTGAGTACCGGGGTTTATTTTACCGGGCTCAGCGCATTGTGGGCAGAACTCTACGGCCCGAAAAACCTGGGATCGATCAAATCCATGACCAATGCAGTGATGGTATTCTCTTCGTCGCTCGGGCCTGCCTTCATGGGCAGTATGTTGCAGTGGGGATTTGGCTTTACTGCAATCAGTCTGATTTTTGCAGCGTTTTGCGTGGTCGCAACGATTGCGCTGATTTACGGGTTGCGAATGCCGAGTAATTGAGCAGTACGGGCGCTATCGGCAATGTCATTACCCGATTCCCGAATCCTGTCGGCCAGGCTCGAGACCAGCTCTGCGCTGCCGGATGCCAGTTCACCGTCAGGCAGGTGCAGATTGTTTTCAAACCCCACCCGGGCGTGACCGCCCTGATCAATTCCGGCCGTCACACACTGTTGTTCCTGCTGACCGAAAGCACAGGTGAACCAGTCGAGTCCATCGAGCCGGTTTTGCAGAAACGGCTCCAGATCGGATGGGTCGGATTGAAAGTTGACGTTGTAGCGACCCAGTACCAATAAAACACATCGATGGGATGCCGGGATAACTCCCTCTTCGCGATAAGCGAAAAAGCGCTGCAGTTCTTGATTCGAAAACAGGATGTGTTGTATCTGGACTTCGGCCTCGTCACACCAGTTGAAAAATTGTCGTGCTACTTCCGCTTCACTGAAGTCCGAGCTGATTTCGCGTAACGCCATGCTGGCCATCTGCGGTACGACAGCCTTGATGCAGTCGATCTGTTGCGTAGGAGTATAGCGACCTACGGCTTCGGAGGTTATCTGCACCAACATCCGTGGAGCCCGTCGCGACATTTCTGCGAGCAATTCACGATACAAACCGGCATCAAGCAGGTGTTCATTTTCTGCACCGCGCAGATGTGCGTGAAGCACGCTGGCACCCGCATCAAAACAGGCAGCGGCTTCGCTCACGGTCTCGTCGATCGACAGCGGAATGGCGTCGTGATCGGCTTTGGTTTTGCGGGCCCCGTTAGGCGCCGCAATGATAACAACTTCGCGCGTCATAGTGAGCGCAGTGTGGACTTAAGCGCCTTGTCGAGCTTGCTTACGATTTCCTCGATATGACCAACATCGATGGTAAATGGCGGTGCCAGCAATACATGATCACCTTGCTGGCCATCGACGGTGCCGCCCATCGGGTAGCAAATCAAACCGGCATTGAAGGCGGCCTTTTTAAATAATTGATTGAATCCAATCTGAGGAGGGAAGGGGGCTTTGGTCTTCCGGTCGCGCACAAATTCGAGACCGAAGAACAGGCCGCGCCCGCGAATGTCGCCGATATTGGGGTGATCTTCAAACTTGTCACACAATGCCTTGTGCAGGCGAACTCCCTGAGACAATACCTTGTCGAGCAAGCGCCGATCGATAATTTCA
>QIJI01000378.1 GCA_003231795.1 Gammaproteobacteria bacterium | reverse complement strand
GGCAGAGGTCAAATGTTTTGCATCACGTGATCGAGCCAGCTCAAAAGCATATTTGAGAACACGGTCGACACCCTTACGCGTAAAAATCGACTGCTGTATTACCACTTCATCGGGAGTTCCCTGATAGAGGCGACCACCAACATTGGAATATTCTCCTTCGCAGTTTTCGCGCACTACGTAAAAATCGATGTCACCGGGTTTTTTATTGACCAGAGGGCAGGCAGCGCCTTCAAACAAACGGACTGGGCGCAAATTGATGTACTGATGAAATTCACGCCGGATAGGGATCAACAATCCCCAAAGCGAAATGTGATCGGGTACCGTGGGAAAGCCAACCGCACCCAAAAAAATTGAATCAAACGGACGCTACTGCTCGATGCCGTCTCCGGGGATTACCGCAATCCGATACTGATCAGACATTATCAGCCGCCGAGGAACAGTTCGCCGACCTTGGGGTTCTTCAGCAAGTCGTCACCTTTTCCGGCAATCGCGAGTTCTCCGGAAACGAGAACATAACCGATGTCGGCGAATTCCAGGCCTTTCTTCGCATTTTGCTCGACCATGATGATGGTTTTTCCCTCGTTATTCTGCAGGTCATCGAGTTGTTCGATGCTGATATCTTCGGCAATCGCCGCTGCCTGGCGAGTAACTTCCTCGACTGAAATTACCGAGTCGACATCGAGACATCAAGATTGGCGATGACACCCCCATAGGATTTGGAAACACCCTGGACTTCGATAATAGCACTCATGCCGTGCCAGCCTTCGCTTGCGCGGATGCCTTATCCTCGACCCGGATACCAAACCACTCGGGGCGTTTATGCACTAACCAGCCTGGCACCAGTTTCAGACGTACTATTGCGCGGTTTAAATCAGTTCATCTTTGCGATCATCGGTTTCGCCGTAACGAGCGAGCGCGGGTGCCTTTAACCCCGCGTACAGTTTTTCGAGGTTGGCGTTGATCAGTTCACCGTGTTGTTCGAACAAGCTATTACCATCGAGATCGCTCTCGACGATAAAGGGCCCAAAGTTTTCTACTTCGAATATCCACATCGCCTGCGCGTTACCCAGTTCCTCGATCCAGTACACCGACTTGACTGCCTTGATCCCTCGGCCCAGCAATGCTCCGGTGCCGTAACCGACAGTGGTCAGGTAAATCGCGCCGGCCGGCACCAGGATATTCTGGTAATCCTCAACCGACATGCCGCCCTTGCCGATAATCACCTTCGCCTGTGATCGCTGCAACCATTGCGTCATCCATTTCGCAAACCGAAAGCTCGCCGTTGCGGTAACCCCGCCGACTGTAAAACTGCCATCGGCTTCGACTGCGGCGGCGGGCGAGCAATGAAAATTGACATTGCCAATACTGGCAAGGTCGACTGGCGGCTCGCAACCGTCTTCGAGCACTTTCTTGTATACGCCTTCGCGCGCGGTGTAGATCAGCCCATCGAGATAAACGACGGTTCCGATTTCGAGTGAGCGTAGATCTTCGGTGCTTAGCGGTATTTTCAGACGGACGCTTTTGCGCCCGCTTGCTTGACTGGCCATTCGACTGTTTCTCTTCGCATATAAGGGGTGAACCACATCGGATCGTGGCGATATTCACAACTGCCATCGGCAAAAATACGCACCGTGGCGCGCCGTGATGAAAGGCAGAACGCATGCACGCTAATCGGCATTCCGCCGGTATGGGTAAAACCAACTTCGATATGACAGTCAGCCACCATCGAGTTCCCGACAAATCCCATCGCACCCATACCGATACTGTTGCCGAGCTTTTTCAACTCGAGTTCAAGCTCGGCAATTTTTTCATCGGGATTACGATTACCGACAACCCGTAAACAGGCGGCCTGCTTGCCCAGCACCATGGTAGTGTCCTTGGAGCCACCGAGACCAATTCCAATGATCGCCGGTTGACAGGCGAGTCCGCGTTTACCGAAAGCCACCAGCGTATCGAGGAAAAAGCGTTTGATGCCATCGATGCCATCCCCCGGAAACAACATGCGGTAATCGGTTCCAAACAACCCGCCCTTGTGTACCGTGGTAATGTCGATCCAGTCGACATCGGGTTCAAAGCTCCAGTCGATTTCGGGCGCGTTAATGCCGACATTGTTGTTGTGATCGGTGCGCCACAACGGGTGTACGCGATTGGGGCGAAGCGGTATATCGTGCGTGGCCCTTGCGGTCGCGCTGCGCAGTGCTCGCTCGAGGCCGATAAACCCGTCAGCGAGGCGGGCCTGATTACCAATTTTCAGGTAGTAGCGCGGCAGGCCGGTATCGGCACACATCGGACGACGATCTTCGGTCGCGGCATTCCAGTTGTCCATCATGGTTTGCAGTACGAAACAGGACAGTTCGCCTTCTTCCCATTTGGCCATGTCTTCGATGCCCTGGCGATAATCGGGCGGAATATCAATTGCGGCATTGGACATGATCTGCAAGGCCGCTGTTTCAATAATTTTATTGTCAATCATTTATCAAGGACTCCCCTGGTTTGACAATGGAGAAATCGACAGGCTCACGCTCGACGATGAGTTCGCCCCGTGGCAGGCTGGCGACAGTAAAATAAGAGTCTTCAAGACTTCCGGCATCGGGTTTATCTTCGCGGAAATGGGCGCCGCGTGAATTTTCGCGCGACAATGCGGCCTGTGCAATGACTTCGGAAACATCAATCAGGCTGCCGAGGTTAAGCCAGTCATGCCAGCTCAGGTTAAACACCCGGCTATGATCCGCTAAACCGGTCGCCATTAGCTCGATGCGCATCGCCCTGAGCGCCTGCAAGCCCTGGCCGAGATTCTCAGCATCGCGTATCACACCCACCTTGTCCCACATCAAATCAAGCAGTCGATCCCGTATCGAATTCACATCGCCAGCCGGTTGCGCGAACGGTTGCAGGCAACGGTCAATTTCGCCTTCGACCAGATTCAGGTCAGGATCACGCCAAGCGGATTCATGCATAACTTGTGTCGCCATTTCATCCCCGGCAATACCCCCGAATACAGTGGAATTGGCAACCCCGTTGCCACCAAG
>QIJI01000376.1 GCA_003231795.1 Gammaproteobacteria bacterium | reverse complement strand
ACCGCTACCAAGCGCCTGAAAAGGCTGACTACCCACCGGAGTATCGATACCGAGCCAGTGTGGACGAAACAGGGCCGATCGATTATTTTTACATCGGACCGCTCCGGCTCACCGCAGCTTTATGAAATATCGGTTGACGGAGGCAAGCCTAAGCGAATCACCTTCGAAGGTCGCTATAATACCGAGGCCAGTATTTCTCCGGATGGAAAGTACATTACCCTGGTGTATGGTGAACGCGGTAAATTTAGAATTGCACAACTGGAACGGGATACGGGTAATCTGACAGTACTGACTGACAGCTCGCTCGACGAATCCCCTTCATTTTCACCCAATGGAAAAATGGTGCTCTACGCGTCAACCCGGGGAGATAGCGGTATACTCTACGCGATTTCGATCGACGGGCGTGCGCAGCATAAATTATCTGACCAGGCGGGCGATATCAGAGAACCCGTCTGGGGACCTTTTAAGAGTAAATAGTGACCGATGGAGTCGGAGCAGAATTAATATGAATAGACTAAGAGTGTTAAGAAACGGGATGTTGGCAGCTATATTTGCGGTATTCGTTTCCGCCTGTGCTACCTCTCAGGACGAGATCATTGACGAAGATGGCGCGCCTTTAGACGGCCAGTCGCAAGCGCAAACCGGTGCGATTGATGACGGTACCACCAGCATCGATGGGGCCGACGCAAGCGGGATTGATGATTCCAGTTCCGATATTGCCACTGCCATTGTCGACGATACCCCGAAGAACGCCAGCGAACTGCTGGAACAAGCCGACGGGGTCCTGTCAAACCGTACCATCTACTTTGAATATAACAGTGCAAAGTTAACCGATGAGTCAATCACGATTCTCGAGACTCACGGAAATTTTATTGCCGGAAACGGTGAAGTCAGCGTGCGGCTGGAAGGTCATGCCGACGAACGTGGTAGCCGCGAATACAATATAGCACTGGGTGATCGTCGTGCTCAGTCGGTACGACGGGTTCTTTTATTCCAGGGGGCATCGGTGGATCAGGTCGATACGGTCAGCTATGGCGAAGAACAACCCGCGATGGCCGGTCAAAATGAGGAGGCCTGGAACAAGAATCGCCGCGTCGAACTGATTTACCAGGTGAACTAGAATGAAAAATGGCTTGCTTTCCAGTGCGGGGCTGGCGGGTCTTGTGCTGGCCGGGATAGCCAGCACCCCGGTTGTCGCACAGTCGGCGCTGACACCAGAACAACTCACAATCCGTGTTGAGCAAATGGGCCAGTCGACAAAACGTACTGAAGCAGCCTTGACGACGATTCAGAGCCAGATGAAAAAATTGTCTGATGACCTGGCTCGTCAGGGTCGATTGATCGACAATCGTGCGATGCTGGACATGATCCAGCAAGTTGATGACCTGGCTGGCGAAGTGAGCCAGTTGAACGGCGCTATCGAAGAACAAGGTTACGCTATCGATAACATCAAAAAGCGTCAGCGTGAACTTTACCTGGACGTTGATCGTCGCCTGCGCGATCTCGAAAGCAGGGCCACAACGCAAGCTCCGGCGGCTTCGATCACTATTCCGGGGGTTGATGAGCCTTCGATCCCGGTAGAAACGCCGCAGAGTACCGCTCAAACAGATTCGACTAGTGAACCTGCCGCTGACACCGGTGAAAGCACGACGGCGCCTGTCTCACAGCCCGCGTCGACAACGACCCAGAGTGAAGAAAAAGCAGCCTACCAGGCAGCATTCGATACCCTCAAAGAGGGTCGCTATAAAAAGGCGAAAACCGAACTCAAAACTTTTCTGGCTAAATACCCGAGCGGCAGCTTTTCCGGCAATGCGCAGTACTGGCTTGGCGAGGCCCATTACGTGACCCGGAATTTTAACCAGGGCATTATCGAGTTTGAAAAAGTGTTGAAAGTATATCCCGGCAGCAACAAGGTGCCGGATGCAATGCTGAAACTGGGATATACCTTTTACGAACTGAAGCAATTTGCACAGGCCAAAGCCACGTTACAACTGTTACGGGAACGTTTCCCGAAAGCGACCGCCGCACGTCTTGCTGCAAAACGACTTGATCGAATCCGTAAAGAGGGAAATTAAGAAATCCAAAAGTCCAACTTCGGACAATTCGCTTGAAAATGAACGGGGGATAGGTATTATTCCCGTTCTTCACGGGGGGCGTTAGCTCAGTTGGTAGAGCATCTGACTTTTAATCAGGTGGTCGGGCGTTCGAGCCGCCCACGCCCCACCATTTTTTTACTTCCGGGGTACAGCGGTAACCGGATCGATTTGCACTGCCGCCTGGCCCAATTCGTGTTAAATCAAAAAAATCGCACATAATCTCGACAGTATTGTGATTTATGCCTTAAAAACATCTTGTACTTGAAGTGTGTCAAGCTTCACTAGTATTAGGAAAAATAAATTTGAAAAGACCCAGAATGGGGTCTATAGTACCCGAATTGGGTCTTTTCAAGCATGTTCATATGCGATCAAAATCTTTAGGTAATGTACTCTTCACCAAAACGCAACAGAAAGTTTTGGGCTTACTTTATGGCCAGCCAGATAAAAGTTGTTATCTCAACGAAATTGTCCGCCTGTCAGATATAGGGCGAGGAACGATTAAGCGCGAACTAGATCGGATGACCTCTTCTGGCATCATTGTTCAGCGGCGAATTGGAAATCAAAACCACTACCAAGCAAATGAGTCCTGCCCTATCTATCCAGAACTATTAGGTATTGTGCGAAAGACTTTTGGTATTGCAGATGTTATCAAAACTATCCTGGCACCAATCCTTGATCGGATACTTTTGGCGTTTATTTACGGTTCGGTAGCAAAGGCAGAAGATACTTCGAAGAGTGACATCGATTTGCTTGTTGTGTCATATGAGCTAACCTACTCGGAGATTATGGAGTCGCTGTTCGATGCGGAAAATTCTCTTGGTCGACCGATAAATCCGACCATTTATGATCTGGATCAGATTAAAAAGAAAATAAAACAGGACAATGCTTTTGTAACCCGAGTCATCGATCAGCCTAAAATATGGATAAAGGAGG
>QIJI01000179.1 GCA_003231795.1 Gammaproteobacteria bacterium | reverse complement strand
GAGAAAAAGTTAACCGCTTATCACGAAGCGGGGCACGCGATCGTCGGTCGCCTGGTGCCCGATCACGACCCGGTCTACAAGGTAAGCATTATTCCTCGTGGGCGTGCGCTGGGGGTAACCATGTTTCTGCCTGAAGATGATCGCTATAGCTATAGTAAGCAACATCTTGAAAGCCAGTTGTCGAGTTTATATGGCGGACGCATCGCCGAAGAGCAGATTTTTGGCGAAGACGCGGTCACAACCGGAGCCTCTAACGATATCGAGCGTGCCACCAGTATTGCACGCAGCATGGTAACTCAATGGGGATTGTCGGACCGGATGGGCCCGTTGTCATATAGCGAAGACGAGGGTGAAGTTTTTCTGGGAAAATCATACGGCAAACAAAAGACCGTCTCCAACGATACCGCCCAGGCCATCGACTCGGAAATCAGGGCTATTATCGACCGCAATTATCAGCGTTCGGTTGGGATTCTGGCACAAAACGAAGACAAGCTACATGCGATGGCCGATGCGCTGATGAAATATGAAACCATTGATGCCGATCAGATCGATTTAATTATGAAAGGCAAGGATCCGGGTCCACCAAAAGACTGGTCGGATGACGAAAGCGGACCATCTACGCCGCAGGCATCGGATGATTCCAGCCCCGAGGATGATCCTAATCTGGATCCGGCAAAACTCCATTAGCGCGTATGACCTTAGTCAGCCAGCTAACGGAAAGTACAACACTGCCCGGCAGACAGGTTAGTAAAAACAGACTGAATTAACTAATGTCGCAACTGACGATATCCAGTAACTTAAGAATTATGGGGGTCATCAACACGACCCCCGATTCATTTTCGGATGGCGGAAAATTCGATAGCGCTGAAAAAGCCTTCGAGCACGCTCAACAGTTAATTGCCGATGGTGCAGATATTCTGGATATTGGTGGAGAATCGACACGACCGGGTTCAAGGCAGGTCGGCCTGGAAGAAGAACTGGATCGCACCATTCCATTAATCAAGTCGATTCGAGAAATTTCGCAAATTCCAATTTCAATCGATACCAACAAGCCGGGTGTAATGCAGTCAGCTGTAGCGGCCGGTGCCAGCATGATAAACAGTATCTGGGCATTGCGTATTGACGATTCATTAGAGATAGCAGCTGATCTGGGGGTGCCCGTATGTTTAATGCATATGCAGGGTTCTCCTGAAACCATGCAGAAAGATCCGAGTTATCAGGATGTCGTTAGCGAAGTTAGGGATTTTCTGTCGCAGCGGATTGAGGCGGCTGTTGCAGCGGGAATAGCGCTCGAAAATATTATAATTGATCCCGGATTCGGGTTTGGTAAAACCATCGAACATAACTTGTTGCTGTTAAAATCGCTGGCGCGATTTCGCGAGCTGGGGGTGGCAGTACTGGCAGGGCTGTCACGCAAGAGTATGATAGGAATGCTGCTCGATAAACCGGTTGATCAACGACTCTATGGTAGCCTGTCGATGGCGGTAATGGCGGCTATGCTGGGCGCGGATATATTGCGTGTTCATGACGTCGCGCAGACGGTGGATGCCCTTACCATGGTCAAAGCGCTACAGCAGGTAACCCTATGACAAGAAAATATGACACGTAAATATTTTGGCACCGATGGGATCCGTGGTCGGGTCGGCAAGTTGCCGATGACGGTTGATTTCATCATGAAGCTGGGCTGGGCTGCGGGCAGGGTATTGTCCGAGTCAGGGCATGGGCGGGTGGTTATTGGCAAAGACACCCGCATATCGGGATATATGTTCGAATCGGCGCTTGAGGCCGGGCTGGCAGCGGCCGGTCTCGACGTATTACTACTTGGGCCAATGCCTACGCCTGCGATTGCCTATATCACCCAGGCCCAGCGCGCGGCCTGCGGAATTGTCATCAGTGCCTCGCACAACCCCTACCACGATGACGGTGTAAAATTCTTCAATGGCAATGGTTTCAAATTGCCGGATAGCACTGAAATTGCAATTGAGGAGATGCTCGAACAATCCCTGACCATGGTGGAACCCGAAGATATCGGCAGGGCAAGTCGTATGGAGGACGCCAAAGGCCGATATATCGAGTTCTGTAAAAGCTCGCTATCGTTCAATAAATCCCTGCGAGGTATGAAACTGGTTGTCGATTGCGCCAATGGGGCCACCTATCACATAGCCCCGGCTGTATTTCGTGAACTCGGCGCCGAAGTCATCGAACTGGGTACCCGCCCCAATGGCATGAATATCAATGATAAAGTCGGTGCAATGCACCCGCAGAATATGCGAGCCAAGGTGCTTGAGAATCAGGCTGATCTCGGAATTGCTTTTGACGGTGATGGTGACCGGGTGATGATGATGGACGCGAAAGGCGATGTGAAAAATGGCGATCAACTGTTGTACATCATTGCCAAGAGCAAGTTAAAAAAGGAACCTCTCGGGGGCGGTGTGGTTGGTACGGTAATGACCAATCTGGGGCTCGAGCATGCATTGCAATCGAACAACATTCCTTTTGAAAGGGCTGCGGTAGGAGATCGTTATGTAATGGAGAAGCTGGTCAGCAATGGCTGGCAGCTCGGTGGCGAGTCGTCAGGCCATATCATATGTCTGGATAAAACGACGACGGGTGATGGCATTATTGCCGCTTTACAGGTACTGGACTGGCTGATCACTGAAGAGCAGGACCTGACCGAGGCCTGTAGCGACATGGAAGTCTACCCGCAATGCATGATTAACGTGGCTATTTCCGGAAAAATTGACCTGAAATCAAATGCAACCATCAATCAGGCGATTCAGTCGGCGGAAGCGGAATTGGGCGATTCGGGTCGTGTTTTATTGCGACCTTCAGGAACCGAGCCATTAATTCGCGTTATGGTTGAAGGTCAGGATAACCAACAGGTAGAAAAGCTCGCCGAGACACTGGCACAAACAGTTTCCGACTCGACCACTACTCTTTCAAGCTGAGAATTATCAGTTTGAAAGTACACCAAAAATTTCCCGATTTGTACAAATCCCGATTGATTTATTGGGCAGAGGTGAGTAACCTTTGC
>QIJI01000247.1 GCA_003231795.1 Gammaproteobacteria bacterium | reverse complement strand
AGCCGGAGGCGCCACCGAGAACTTCGATCCCTAGTTTGGCGAGCCCGCCGGGAACATAGTCAATTGGCACCGGATACGAAGGGATAATGATCGTATCTTCGTTTAGATCAACCTCGACGTCGCCGCCTCGATTGCTAACCAGATACCGATCGACCCCTTTGCGCTCAATTGCAAAATCACCGGCTACCGCGATGTTATTTTCAAATGGAATTGGGTTAAAAAAATCTTCGGTTTGAATAACCTTGCCGTCTTCATCTTTGATGGCAAGCGACTCCGAGACTGCGAGCCATTCGTTTTTGAGATCTTCGTCGGTACGCCAGCGCTCGAGTTCCGATCGATCCGGACCAAGCAGGGTGAAACGCACCAGGCGCAGGGCCTGGCTGATCGCGTCGGCGTCACCGACCAGGTTGATCTTGCGTTTTTCGGCGAGTCCTTTGGAGAAAAAGAGAAAGAAATAAATCGGAAATTCGAGATTGTTAATCAATGATCCGTCTTTTTCGCGGATATCGGTGAGCACCAGCGTATCGAAACGGGAGACTCCTTCGCGTAACAGACCTTTCAATACTTCGGGTGGTTGACCGAACAGTATAACCTCAGATTCGTCCATGACGATTCTGCTGCCGGATGCGGGGGTCAGGATTTGCGGTTCAGCCATGTTAAAATTAGTGGTTGCTGAATAAATCAGTTTACATGGCCTAATGTAACGGCGAAAGCTGTAAAAATGTTAGATAGTTTGCATTAAGTAACCCTATAAACTGTGCCGGGATTATCACGCAGTTAGCAGTTAATGCGTTTTTTGGGGTGACTCAGAAGGTGGATTTGAAGGTAATTGCAGGCGCAGTTGAAACAACCGGTCATAATAGGGTCGCGCCTGATCGGCTATCAGCCGGTCTTTATCCGAAAGCTCGTAACGGCGCTCCCGGTAGGCATCAAAACCGGTCGATTGCCGGACCGAGGCATACCAGTACTGTCCCCACACGCCATCGCTGTCGCGCGCCCCTTTGGGCCAGTTCAGCATGGCGGGGTCAAAGCCGATTTCAAGTCGTTTGCAAATCAGTCTTAACATGCGCTCTGGATCTAACAAGAATTCACGGCTGTCGATTACGACAGGAGTTTCGCCGCTTATCTTGCTCACCTGGTCGAATAATTCAGCTTGCTGGATAAATCCGATGTCATCCAGGGTAGCCTCGCTGCGCACCGCGGCATAGGAGGCGATAACGGCTTCCGGTTCGCGGATCAAAAAGCAGTTCAGCAATGAGGAAAGCCATGATCGATCGAGTTCGGGCAACAGGTGCAGCGTCATGTGTTTCTGGTAGAAAATAGGTTTGTCACTTTGGGTTTGACCGATACAGCGTTCAATGATTGCTGCGGCATCAATTCCCTGGGCGCTGATGACTTCATCCGCCCCGGGATGGGGTAGGCCAGTGGCATTGAGGTAATAGCCATAAAGCGGTTCATCCCAGACGATGCAATCAGCGCGATTCTCCCAGGCGCGCATCATCGCGGTGGAAATGTTGCGCGGCCCGGACCACATTGCGATACGTTTGGGCGTTAGCGGCATTCGTGCTCTAGTAGTTTGAGATACAGGGTCTGCAACTTTTCAACCACCGGGCCACGATTACCGTCACCTATAACCCGACCGTCGATTTCGCTCACCGGGGCCAGGCCGGCAAAGGTTCCGGTGACGAAGGCTTCGTCCGAACCGTAAACATCGGTCAGACTGAAGTTCTTTTGCCGTATCACGATTTTATTGTTTTCGCACAGCGCGATGACATTTCCGCGGGTAATGCCAGCGAGACAGTAGTCACCGCTCGAAGTCCATACTTCACCCCGACGGACGATAAAAAAATGAGTCGAGTTGCAGGTTGCGACAAAGCCATGTGGGTCCAGCATCAACGCTTCGTCGGCACCGGCCTTGGTAGCCTGAATGCAGGCGGTTATGCAATTCAACTTGGAGAGACTATTGAGTTTCGGATCCAGCACATCGGGATAACCACGGCGAACGTGTACGGTGAACAGGCGAATCCCGCGGCTAGCCGTTTCAGGCAGGGCTTCCTTGTATTCCGGAATGATTACGATAGTCGGTGGAGTAATGGTAATTCGAGGATCCTGATAGGGAGTTGCTTTAACCCCCCGCGAAACCATCAGGCGGATATGCACGCCTTCAGTCATCGTATTAGATTCAAGCACCCGGTACAGGCGTTGTTCGAGTTCCTGTGCCGGTACATCCATTTCTATGTCAAGCGCTTTGGCCCCTTCATAGAGGCGGTCCAGATGTTGCTGCAGAAAGGCAATTTTGCCGTGATGTACGCGCAGGCCTTCCCAGACGCCATCTCCGAGCACAAAACCGCTGTCGAAAACAGAAACCTTAGCCTCGTCGCGGTTGAAATGTTCTCCATTGATGTCAATCAATATAGCTGCGTTACGCGGATCGTCCTGGTATTCGTGGGTACCTTTCATTGTTTAACTCGCTATTTTTAGAGATGTCTTGTTAGTCTTCGCTACTGCCGAGTTCGAAATCTTGACCCAGGCTGGAAACCACCAGATAACCGCTACCGTCTCGCTCGACTTCCCGCGAAAGATTAATCAGGTCGTAAAATGCGCTGCGTGTAATCAGTGCGTCGAGCCCGTTGCGAAAATGGATATATGGACGTGGTTCCCCGTTGCCCTGATCAATTTCGATTCTAAGGCTATGCTCCTGATCGAGGATTATGCGCTCGCCGATATTGATGGTAAATACTATCGCCTGCTGACCACCATCGTCGATAGTTTCAACCAGGTTGGCGACAAAGGGCGCATCCTCGACTTCGATTCGAAGTTTTTCGGCCGGAGTTACCAAAAAGTAGTCGTCATTCTCCCGTCTCAACACGTTGGCAAACAACTTTACCAGTGAATCACGCTGAAACCGGCGTCCTTCGTGATACCAGTCACCGTTACTGGCAATACGAATATCGATGCTGCTATGACGATCCGGTTGCCAATGGCGTTTGGCAGTGCTTGTGGCTTCGCCGGATTTGATGCTATCGAGTATTTGCTCGAGTTCGGACATGGCA
>QIJI01000351.1 GCA_003231795.1 Gammaproteobacteria bacterium | reverse complement strand
CCATGAATTTTTCTACCTCGCCAACAAAAACATTCTGGCTGATCAGATGGACTTTCTGAAAAGCCAATTCTCCAAAAACGGTGTCTGGTCCTAGCAGGCTGTTGAAAAAGTCTCATGCGGCCCATGGCAGCGTTAAAAATTGGCTCAAAATGCTCATTTACAACGTGTAAACTGCGCTTTTTCGCAAATTTTTGCCTTGCCCTGCACACACCTGAGCCATTTTCAACAGCCTGCTAGTGGTTCATTAAACCTTGGTTGTTCGACCACTAGCTATAAATCGGGAATTGTTTGCAGATCGCGAGCACTTTTTCCCGATCCTGCTTCCGATCTTCGCCGCTGCCTTCGATTGCGCGGGCGATAATCTCCCCAACCTGTACAAAGGTTTCGTTGTCGAGTCCGCGAGTGGTTGCGGCCGCTACTCCCAGTCGTAACCCGAGCCACTGTGAGGGTTTGGCCGAATCAAACGGAATCGGGTTTTTATTGGAGGTGATATTGACTCTGGCCAGGCTGTCCTGAACCTGCTGCCCGTTTTGCCCGCTATTCGACAGATCGAGTAATACCATGTGGGTATCGGTACCGTCGCTGACCAGCTTGACACCGTGTGCAGACAAAACCTGTGCCAGGCTGCGCGCATTGGCCACTACCTGCCTGCCATAACGTTTGAAATCATCACCGAGTGCTTCGCCGAGACACACGGCTTTGGCCGCAATGATCTGGCTATGCAGACTACCCTGCACGCCAGGGAATATCGCTGACTGCAGTTTTTTGTTCCAGGCCGAGTCGCGAGACAGGATTAAACCACCGCGCGGGCCGCGCATGGTTTTGGTGGTGGTGCAGGTCACGATATCGGCATGCGTGATCGGTGAGTCATGCGCACCGGCTGCCACCAGACCGGCAAAGTGCGCCATATCGACCAGAAACAATGCATCGATCGAGCGCGCCACACGGGCGAAGCGTTCGAAATCAATGTTTCGCGGATAGGCGGAACCCCCCGCGATTAAAAGCTTCGGGCGAATGCTTTTGGCAAGCCGTTCCATTTCTACGTAGTCGATTAAACCGGTGTCTCTGTCTACCCCGTAGTGATGCGCATCAAACCATCGACCGGATTGATTGGGGCCGGCGCCGTGACTCAAATGTCCCCCCGCGGCCAGATTGAGGCTGAGTATGCTGTCTCCGGGGGTCAGGCAGGCGAAGAATACGGCCTGATTTGCCTGGGTGCCGGAATGGGGTTGCACATTCACGTATTCGCAATCAAATAACTCGCGAGCCCGGTCTATCGCCGCCTGCTCGACGGTATCAACAAACTCACCGCCACCATGAAAGCGGTTGCCCGGATATCCTTCGAGCGTCTTGTTAGTCATTGCGTGCCCGAGCGCTTGGAGCACGGCCTTGCTGACAATATTCTCCGAGGCAATCAGTTCGAGATGAGTTTGCTGGCGCACCAGCTCCTGCTGCAACGCATCATTGACCAGTGCATCACTTTGGGCCACACCCAGATTAAAGAAGTCAGACATCAGCTAATTCCATATCACGAATCTTGAGCCAGTCGCGAAAATCGTGCAAGGGTTAAAAACGTGTATCCGTCGCACGGGGAAGGCAGGATACGGATGATTGAGCTATTATGTTCGTCGCTCCAGACATATATTTAGCCCTGAATTGGCAGCGTTCTTCTATACTCTTTCTTCAGGACATCGCTAAAATTCTGCTTTTATTCGCCCGGTGACCTACCACTAACAGGATTAAAATTTGATGGAAGATATATTCCACGATATTTCCAAGTACTACTCGGCTAACATCCTTGAAAATATGCTGACCATCGGCAAGATAGTTTACAAGGATGGTAGTTACAGTTTTGCTCGTGACGATATCAAGGGGCCGTTCAACCTGGTTGATCCGGCAGCAGATGTGACCCGCATGGTGCATGTCATCGGTGAAATACACCCGTGCTCGGCGCTCGAAAAATTGTTTGAAGTCGAAGTTAGCTCCTGTCTTTACCTTAATGAAAATCATAGCGGAGAGGTAGAGGTGCGCTCGATTCACAAGGGCATGGGCACCGCGATTTATAGCAAACAGGAATGCCCGTTAATTCTGTGGAACCCTAAATACCAGGATCATCGTTATTTCGACGTCATCGATATACAGGGTGTGTTTACCGAAAATCATCTGAAAAACAGTTTCACTGCGGTGCTGGCGGAAAGTTTACGCGAATTTGAATTGTTCCCGCCGCTAGTGCAGATGCAAAAATAGATACTGCAACAATCTCTTCACCGCACTTCAGAGCACCGTGAATGCCGGGAGAGTCCTGGTTGTTCGGCCACTAGGCACTCCAGGAACCACACCAGCCCTTTGCATTAACCAGCTTGCCGGAAAAAATTGCACATTTACCCCATTCGGCTGAAGCGGAGCCTTTGTAGAGCTGGCACCCGGCGCAGCGCTTTGCCGGGTAGGGGGAATCATGGACGTAACCCAGTGCTATTGCCAGCGAATCCTCGAGATGAACTTTTTTTGTACTGGCCGCGAAGGTCACACCCGCTAGCGTCAAACTGCACAAGGGTACGGTGATGGCAGCAGCGCCAAGCTTTTTTATAAAGTGTCGACGAGTATTTTTCATGACCGGCTTTTCCTGGAGGTTAATGGATAAGGATAACATGAACTGTTGACGAACCTCGTCAAACTGCACAAGCCGTCGAAATCAGAATTTAAAACGCTCACGGATTTTGCGGTCTGGAGATTCCTGGATAATTTGTGAATATGGATTAATTACACTAACTTTTGGTCAAATGGGGGTATGCTTTCGCTACCTTAATTCTGACTTTCAGGGAGATCAAAGATGAATAGATTACTGTTGTTTGTGGTTTCGATTTTGATGACCGGTTCCGGGCTTGCAGAGGTACAACTGCAAATTAAAGATAACCAGTCGGGACTTAGTACCATTACCAGCGATGGTAATAAAGCGCGAATCGAAAGCAGCGAGATGCCGGGGTTCGTGATCATCGATTTCAGCGCCGGTAAACTGTCGATGGTTAATCCGGAGCGTCAGGAAGTAATCACTATGGAGAT
>QIJI01000048.1 GCA_003231795.1 Gammaproteobacteria bacterium | reverse complement strand
GCAACCTGTTGCATTGGTTTTTCATAACACCAGATTGCATTTTCTACATCTTCGTAATCCCAATAAGAGGCATCACCTTTAATCGGGCAATAGGATGAATGGTCTGTTTTTGTAACTGTCAGGCCAGGCAGGGTGGGGAAATAAACAACGGCAGGGAAGTCGTTTCCTGCATGGTGTTCGCGTAATTCGAGTGCCTGGTCAGAATCGAACAACAATTTGTCATTCAGGAAAACCTGGTAAGTTACTGTAGCCGGGTTAATTTTTGCATAGTGATTAATATCAGTAGTCATCGTTGCCTGCTTCACTCAGAAGTAGTATCTGCTTTTAAATGTGTTCGATTATCCCATAAGCAAGCCATGTACTTAACTAATCTTCAGTTCCAGGAGTATAAAGATGCCACCGGCTCAGTCAGAACCGGTGGCTAGTGGGTTGGGATTAGCTCCCGTTGGAGAGATATTGCAAGCGTGATGCTGGTATGTCGCGACGGTTCGCTTCGATGTCAGCGTCACTTCTATCGGTTCCGATATCGCGTAGCATCTCATCGGACATCTGTGACAATTGCTTGCGTTCCTGTACCAATCTGACTTTGAATTGTTGGGTTCTGAACCAATTTGTAATTAATTGCTTCAGGTTGATGACCCGAACAGGACTTTCATCGATGGTTCGGGAGCAATTTTCAAAGGTAGTCATAATAGCTCCTATCAATATTTGTGGCAACAATGCGTTATCACTTCACGGATATTGACTATAGGGGGTGATCAGGGTATAAGTAAAACGAATTAAATTGATCATCGTGTTCACAAATAATGATAGCTACAAATCGTCTGCATAATCTTGATTTAGGTACTTTGCGCAGCTTTGTCACTATTGCCGAGTCAGGCAGTATGACGCGCGCGGCAAGTCGTCTGTTTATGACTCAGTCAGCCATCAGCATGCAGATCAAACGTCTCGAAACAAGCCTCGGTCTGAGTGTGTTTGACCGATCCGCACAGGGTATGATGACCACCTCTGAGGGCGACCAGTTGTTACATTTTGCCAGTCAGATGCTGGCGTTGAACGACGAAGCAATGGGGCGCCTGACGTCTCCCGATTACGAGGGTCAAATAAGACTGGGGGTACCCTGCGATGTGGTCTATCCGCATATTCCGGGGATTCTGAAAGATTTTTCGCGCGACTATCCACGCGTACAGATCAAGTTTTCTACCGCTGCCACTTTAACACTGTTGAATGAATTCAAGCGGCGATTACATGACGTCGTATTGACCACCGAAAAAACGCCCAGCCCCGGTGGCAGGGTATTGAGCACTCAGCGACTGATCTGGACCGGTGCCGAAGAAGGTAATGCCTGGAAAAAGCGTCCGCTCCCGCTCGGTTTTACCCGGCATTGCGCGTTTCGCTCCAGCGTGACGCAAACCCTCGAGCAAGCTGGAATAGATTGGGTTGACCTGGTGATATCCGAAGATGTTGCTGCAACCGAAGCAATGATGGCTGCCGATTTCTGCGTCGGCGCTGAACTTGAAAGCGTCAGGTCGTCGAGCCGGGTCGCCATAGATCATAACGGCCAGTTACCGGAATTGCCGAAGCAGTCGATTGTGTTATATGGGTTTGATAATCCCGGCAACCCCATCGCGGAAATCCTGCTTGAATATTTACAGCGGGCTTACGGTTAAATCAGAATCAATGGCAGCGCTCAATCTCTCTGAGCAACCCCTTTTTGTAAAGCCTTCTCCCGAAAACTCCGAAATTTATCGGAGCTTCCCAAAATTGAATTTTGCCGCCACCTTTGCTGTGCTAATCTTTTATTGTTTTTCGAATCATGGTCGCAACACCAATGGACGACATATTTTCTGACCGCATCAGCGATGTGCCGCGCTCGTTTATTCGTGAGATTCTAAAAGTCGCTCTTGACCCGTCAATGATATCTTTTGCTGGCGGGCTTCCCAATCGTGAGTTTTTCCCGCAACAGGAGTTGATTGCAGCGACCGCCCGCGTGTTCGAGCGCAAAGGGCGTGATATTTTCCAATACAGCAATACCGAAGGCGATTTGGCGTTAAGGGAAATGATTGCTGCGCGTCATCGAAGCCGAGGACTCGAAATAGCAGCCGACAATATTCTGATTACCAGCGGTTCCCAGCAGGGACTCGATCTGCTGGCAAAACCTTGCTCAACGAAAACGATGGCCTGATCATCGAGGAGCCGGGTTATCTGGGTGCGATTCAGGCATTTTCGATATTCAGGCCCCGATTTCTGCCGGTTCCGGTTTCGGCTGAAGGGATGGACCTGGAGGTCTTTAATTCCAGTTTCCACGAGTACCGACCAAAACTGATTTATTCGGTGCCCAATTTTCAGAACCCGTCTGGTATCACCTATAGCGAAGAAAATCGCCGTGCAATCGCAGATGTTGTTTCAGGCAGCAAATGTTTCCTGATCGAAGACGATCCTTATGGCGAACTTCGTTTCAGCGGCAGGCATCGATCTTCTTTTTATCAACTCATGCCCGACAACACAATTCTACTCGGTTCGTTTTCAAAGATTATCGTCCCCGGATTTCGTATTGGCTGGCTGGTTGCGCCGGATCAGATCATCGAAAAACTCACCATCGCCAAGCAGGCCACCGATTTGCACACCTGTCAGTTCACCCAGAATATAATCTTGCAGTACCTGAGTGACAACGATCTGGATGCGCATATTGATAAAATCATTTCTGCCTATAGCGGTCAGTGTCAGGCGATGATCGATGCGATTGAATTGCATTTTCCGGATAGCGTGAAATCTACCCGACCTGAGGGCGGTATGTTTTTGTGGGCATCGCTGCCGCAGGGGCACAGTGCACTAGCGCTGTTTGAACTCGCAGTTAAGGCAGGTGTTGTGTTTGTTCCGGGGGACCCTTTTTATATCAATCAAAGCGGGGTGAATACGATGCGGCTGAGTTTTTCCACTTCCGATCGAGCCACCATCGAAACCGGGATTGAAAAACTCGGGACTGCGATCAAATCTTTGCTCGATCATTAAACACCGAGGAATCGCTCCTGCAGATCGTGATCAGCAGCGAGCGCGGCGGATGCACC
>QIJI01000446.1 GCA_003231795.1 Gammaproteobacteria bacterium | reverse complement strand
TTGTCCTCTGCTACCAGGATTCGAGTATCGCGGATATCAAACGGCGTAATATCCGTAACGGTTAAATCAAGTGGTTCCTCAGCATCAATTTTGCGTGGATTCTGAACCGGATTCAGATGAACCCAAAAAGTGCTACCGCGGCCCGGTTCGCTTTCAATTTCGAGCTTGCCATCCATCAGATCGAGCAATTGGCGTGTGATGATCAACCCGATTCCCGAACCTTCGATGCCGCTGAATTCTGCGCCGAGTCGATTAAATGGCTGAAACAGTTCTTTTAATTTATCAGCCGACAATCCCGGACCGGTGTCACTAATCCCGATGCGCAGGGCTCCATTGTCAAGATGCTGGCAATTGACGCTGACGTTACCGCTTCGATAATTATATTTTACGGCATTGGTCAGTAGATTCAGAAACACCTGCTTGAGGCGAATTGAATCTGCCAGCACTACCAGATCTTCGAATTTCGAAGAATCACAATCGACTTCGATTTCACGGTTTTTAGCCAGGGGTGCAATCCAGTTAACGCTATCGGTCAGTACCTGCCCTAAAGATACGGGCTCCAGCGACAAATCTGCTTCACCGGCTTCGATTCGGGACAGATCAAGTATCTGATCGATCAAAGACATTAAATGTTTACCAGCGCGATTGATCTCGGTCGCATTAGCCAGGTGTTGTTCCCCGACACTACGGTCATATTGAAACAGTTGCGAAAATCCGAGAATCGCATTTAACGGGGTACGCAATTCATGGCTCATGCTGGATAGAAATTCAGACTTGGCAAGATTGGCCTGTTCTGCTTGCGTCTTGGCTTCAATCAAATCGGCTTCAGCAGTCTTTCGAGCAGTAATTTCCTCTTGAATGGTAATAACCCTTTCCCAGCTATCTTCATATCCTCGCACGACCTTGGTGATGGAGCGTGTCTCAAAATAGCTACCATCGATCTTTGAGTCTATTCGCTCAGCTTCGAAGTAATGCCTGTCGCCGACCAGTGCCGCAATTTCGTCTGCGAAAAAATTAATCCATTCGGTATCCCACCAGTCGTCTATATCGGCCTCTTCCTGCAGGAATTCCTCTTTAGAATCAGCTTCGTGGATATCGATCAAGGCCTGATTCACGCTGGTAATCGTGGTGCTAGCCACCATATCGCGTAACATCTTTGGGTGTTTTTTCAGATATCCGGCAACATCCTGCTCACCTTTTAATATCAGTTTGTCGACTATCTTTTTAACAGAAGAGTAATTTTCTTCCAGCATGCCGAGAGGCATCTCTTCAAACAAGGTGGCATAACGCGTTTCGCTCTGTTTGAGACTATCCAATACCAACTCTGATTCGGTGATGTCGTGAACCGCCCCGTAGCTGGAAATCAGTTTACCTTTGCTATCAAACACACCTCGCTCATGTTTGCGCAGGTAACGAACACTGCTATCGCGATGAATGATCCGGTACTCGTAGCTATAGGTCTTGTCCTGCTCTAGCTCAACACTGGCGTGTTTGCGATAATGTTCAAGATCATCGGGATGGACCATCGCTTCGAATTTTTCCAGGCCCTGCAACACGGCATGAATGTCTGCCTCGCCTACGTCAAATATTTCTGCCATCTGGGCACTGTAGGAAAGTACCTTGCCATTAATTTCATCCCACTCCCAGAATCCGACCTGCATGACTTTAGCAAGCTCGTGCTGATGTTCGCTGAAGCTCAGTTGATATATCCGGGCCTCGGCAAGTTGCTTTTTGAGATCAGAAATCTCGTTCAGCAAGGCCTGTTCGCAAACCTTTTTCGCATGCGGTTTTTTAGTCTTGGTATCCAATCGTTGTTTATTTAATTTTCCCAACTACTGTAAGTATAGGCAGATTCGGGAGGAATTCTGACGCAAATCTATTTGTTCTGGCCCCATTTCCATTGATTTTTTCAATCATGAAATGCCTCCGCAATTCCAGAACAATCAAAAACAAAGCAGCAAGATGAAAAATACGCTTTATACTGCGATTTTTAACTGACGACCCTGACACGATGACCGAAACCCCTTCAACAATGTTGCAACTCGGAACCCCGGCACCGGGCTTTTCACTTCCCGAGCCGGTTAGCGGCAAAACAGTCAGTTTGAGTGACTATCAGGATAAGCCAGTACTGGTTGTGTTCTCCTGTAATCACTGCCCATACGTTTTGCACATCATTGATTCTTTTGCAGATTTTGCCAATGACGCTCGGCACCGGGGGCTCGGCGTGGTCATGATCAGCGCCAATGATGTCGCCGGATATCCCGACGACAGTCCTGATAAAATGGCTCAATTGGCGCGACTCAAGGGTTTCGAATTCCCATATTTATATGACCAGTCACAAAAGGTGGCTGACGCCTACGCAGCCGCGTGCACTCCTGATTTCTTTCTCTTCGATGCGGACCACAGTCTGGTTTATCGGGGTCAGTATGATGGGTCCAGACCCGGCAATGAGGCACCGGTTAACGGTATAGATATGAAACGGGCGGTCGATGCACTTTTGGCGGGGGCCGCGCAGAGCGAGGAACAAATTCCCAGTGTCGGCTGCAATATCAAATGGCGTGCTGGTGATCGAACAATTAAGGATTGATGGACCACTAGCCCGATTATTTTTGAGCCACCTGCGGCAATTCTGGTTGCGATTCGTTTGTGCTCTGTGACAGACGTTGCATCACTTCATCGATTGTCAACGCAGTATCCTGCCCGCCACCAAACATTTCACTGAACTCGGCAACAAGCTGGCTCATCTGATTGCGCACCAGCGACAGTTCTTCGCGTAATTGCTGATTCTGTGTTCGTGTTTCTTCGACTTCCCTGACTAGCGGATCTTCGGTCGCTTCCTGCTCCCTCGGTTGCAGGCACTTATAAGTATCAATTAACTGTTCCAGCGCCGTATCCAGCGTCGTCACCTGGCTACTCTTGCCCTGTTCAAGACTATCGACAAGTTGCTGAAAATAGGTAATTTCTGCTGTTTCGATGCTTTCCAGAGCAGCCCGTAACTGCTCCGCCTCTAGATGATAAACCGCCTGCAAGAAATCTGCGGTACCCCCGGCGCGAATCGGGGCGCGTTGTTTGATACG
>QIJI01000012.1 GCA_003231795.1 Gammaproteobacteria bacterium | reverse complement strand
CAGGAAAAAGTAATCGGTCGTATCCGGGTTACCGAAGACAACGACAATATTTCGGTGCCAGTACTCGGAACCCAGGACGATATTATTGAGGTGGTACGCAGCAATCAGGTGCGCACGGTTTATATTGCCGTGTCGCTTGAAAACTCGAACCTGATTGAAAAACTCTACCTGAGTCTGGCCAATGAAAACATTGATATTCATTGGGTGCCCAATATATTTTCGCTTGATTTGATCAATCACAGCGTCAAAGAGATGGCCGGCTTGCCGCTATTGACACTTTCGGAATCACCGTTAATAGGGAATCATCGTATGTTCAAAGCAATCGAAGATCGCATATTTGCGCTGATCTCGTTGGTTATTTTGAGCCCCATCATGTTAATCACCGCGATATTGATTAAAACCGGCTCTCCTGGCCCAGTTATTTTCCGGCAGAGTCGCACAGGGTGGAATGGTCAGGTATTTCATATCTGGAAATTTCGCAGCATGAAAATACACCAGGAACAAGGAGACGAATTGAAACAGGCGACGAAATACGACGATCGCATTACATCTGTCGGACGCTTTATACGACGCACCAGCATCGATGAATTACCCCAATTGTTCAACGTGCTCAGTGGAAAAATGTCGATGGTTGGACCACGCCCGCACGCGATTGAACACAACACGGATTACGACAAGCGTATCAATGCTTATATGACACGTCACCGAATCAAACCCGGAATTACCGGATTGGCTCAAATTAATGGATATCGTGGAGAAACTGACACGCTCGAAAAAATGAAGAAACGAGTCGAATTTGATATGCAGTACATCAACAACTGGTCTTTTTGGTTCGACCTTGAAATCCTGGTCAAAACCATCCCTGCATTACTACGGCATGAGGCTCACTAACCCTATCGCACTTTTCCGCAATGATACAGCCTAAGCCTACTTGCCACATTCTATAGTCAAAAATGTAACTTAATCATGTGAGGTAAAAATGATGTTGGCCAGTTCCTCCCGCCAACTGCCACTTTTGATATTAAAACTCGAATTTATTTTTTGGCAGTCCAGAACCGAATTTTGCGGTCGCCGCGCTAGGGTTGGATATTCGCTTGTAGATATGGGATTTAGCTTTAGATCATCAGTTCCTTCAATCAGATCGAAAACTTCGGATGCAAATCCAAACCAGGTGGTCTGTGGTAGATCGCAATAGTGATAGGTGCCCCATTCGACATGCTCACCACCTAAATAGCGACTCGCTAAATTTAGCAATACTAAAGCAATACTGGCAGCCGAAGTGGGACAACCTAGTTGGTCGTCAACAATATTGAGTTCATCACGTTCTTTTCCGAGTCGTAACATGGTTTTTACGAAATTGTTGCCAGTCGCCGAAAATACCCAACTGGTTCGTAAAATTAAATGTTCGTCCAGAGTGGCCCGCAATACTGCTTCGCCTTCCGCTTTGCTTTCTCCATATACTCCCAATGGTGCAACCGGGTCGGACTCAACATAGGCTCCTCGCTTTTCACCATCAAATACATAATCGGTTGAAATATGTAGCAACGGTATTCCGAGCTTACGGCAAGCTATTGCAAGATTAGCGACACCGTCCCTGTTTATGGCAAACGCAAGCTCTGATTCATGCTCAGCCTTATCTACCAATGTGTATGCGGCTGCATTAATAACGATACCTGGGGAAACTGCTCCAAATACTGCTTCAATTTGTTTAATGTCGGTAATATCCAGTTGATTCACGTCGGTAGCGCAAAGTTGATAGGGGCACTCGGCAATATTCAACTCGTGCCCTACCTGACCATTTGCGCCTGTAATAAGTATAGTCCCGGTCATTTAAGTAAAAGTCTCGGCATCGGTAAATGAAGTGCCCCTCTGATCTTTATCCGATAATCGTACCTGGATGTCGTCCAATGGCCAGTCAATAGCCAACTCTGTATCGTTCCATTGAATTGTGCGTTCGTGCTCAGGAGCGTAAAAATCGGTAGTTTTGTAAAGGAATTCAGTACCATCTTCAAGCACCAGAAATCCGTGTGCAAAGCCGGCGGGCACCCACAATTGGCGGAAGTTGTCTGCCGACAGAATTTCACCAACCCATTGACCGAAACTGGGGGATGATTTTCGGATATCAACGACTACATCGAAGACTTTACCTCGAGATACTCGAACCAGTTTTCCCTGGGATTGCTCAATTTGATAATGTAGTCCACGCAGTACACCGCGATCAGATTTTGAGTGATTATCCTGGACGAAGTTAACATCTAAACCTGTGAATCCCTGGAATTTTGATTGATTGAAACTTTCGTAGAAATACCCTCGTGAATCGCCGAATACCTGGGGTTCGATGAATTTGACGTCGGGGATTTTAGTGTTGGTTATTTTCACCGGAGTTATCGCTTGATCCCGCGGTTAAACCACGTGATGACAATTGCTAGAATATTCTTTCATCGATAATTTGCGTCAGGTATTCACCGTAACCGCTTTTCATGAGGGGCTCGGCAAGTGTTTTGAGTTGATCGGTGGTAATCCATCCCTGACGCCAGGCTATTTCTTCAGGGCAGGAGATCTTCAGGCCCTGCCTTTTTTCGAGGGTTTCGATGAAGCTGGATGCTTCCAGCAAGGATTCGTGGGTGCCGGTATCGAGCCAGGCAGTGCCGCGTCCCATGTTTATGACATTGAGATTACCTTGCTCGAGATAACGCTTGTTCACATCGGTAATCTCGAGCTCACCACGCGCCGAAGGCTCGATTGACCTGGCTATGTCGACAATCTGGTTGTCGTAAAAGTAAAGGCCTGTTACCGCATAACGGGATTTTGGTTTTGAGGGTTTCTCTTCGAGGCTGATGGCCTGACCGGATTCATCGAATTCAACTACGCCATATCGTTCCGGATCGGTTACCGGGTAAGCAAAAACAGTAGCCCCGCAGGGGTTGTTTGCACCCTGGGTTAAATCGTCACTCAGATTGTGTCCGAAGAAAATATTGTCGCCCAGCACGAGGGCGCAGGCATCACCATCAATAAACTCCTCACCGATCAGAAAGGCCTGTGCCAAGCCGTCAGGACTCGGTTGCACCGCGTAACTGAGCTG
>QIJI01000168.1 GCA_003231795.1 Gammaproteobacteria bacterium | reverse complement strand
AAATTCGGGCGCCAGCCTGGAAGGCGTATTAACCCATGCAGGTCACTCTTATGGGGCCAATACCAGCACATCCATTGAAAATATTGCAGCACAGGAACGTGATTCAATTGTACTTGCAGCCGACAGAATTCGGGCAGCAGGTATTGAGATTGAGACTGTCAGCGCAGGTTCAACACCCACTGCCCTGTTTGCAAAAGATTTAACCGGAGTCACCGAAATACGCGCCGGAGTTTACACCGTCTTCGATATGGACCAGCAATCGCGTGGTGTTTGTCAAATCAATGAAATTGCGCTCAGCGTTTTATGTAGTGTTATCGGTCACAACCAGGCTGCGGGGAAAATTCTGCTCGATGCAGGCGGTCTGGCTTTGTCGAAAGATCGCAGCGCCGATCATTTTCGACCTGAAATCGGATACGGTCAGATCTGTGATGCTGAAGGCAACATCGTTCCCGATCTCTATGTTAGTTCAGTCAGCCAGGAACACGGTCATGTAAAGGTTAGAGACGAAAGCGACTATCAACTATTCCCGGTCGGTTCACAGCTGCGTATCCTGCCGATCCACGCCTGCATGACCGCCGCTGCCTATGACCACTTCAACATCATAGAAAATGGCGCAATCACCGAAATCTGGAACCGCGTAAACGGCTGGTAGTATTCCCGTCATTCCGGTATGGCAGTCTGACCTATCGGAATGACAGGTTGGCATTCAGGGCTTCCAGATTTCCGGAGTCGGCAAAGTTGCTTTGCCGATTTCAACGCGTTTGACGGTACCCTCGCGCTGAAAGTTGTTAATCGCATCGGTATTTTCGCGCGCCAGTTCCTCGATCCGAAGCCTCGCCGTCTGCGGCACAATACGCCCTGCATCACCAAGCCCTTGATGACGCGCCCAGGCATGGTATTTTTTATGCATCTGATGCGGTTGGTACATACTCATATCATCCGGAGTGACATCCCGTTCGAGCGTCAGAGCACCATCGGCTGCAGCCGCCGCAATCAACTCCTCGCCGGCCCGGGTGCGCGCAACAATCACATTTATGCCGGGGTCAGTTTCGCTGTCAACCCGATTGGGAGATCCTCCGATCCAGGTATCAGCGGCAGCAATATCGGCAGCCTCGCCGATGCCATCGGGACAGATCTTGCAGCGAAAGGGAAGACCCCACAGGCTTTCATTGTCGCCCCAGTAATCGAGGTAATGAAAATCATGCTTTTCACCCCTGGCGACCACTGTCGTGGGTCCCGGGCAACCCCGGCCTCGATACCGCAAAGCGGTGACATCCGATGGATCTATATCGTTGCGTCTTAAAAACGCATGTGTCGTTGATGGGGAGCCATATCCTCCACAGACCATAACCAACCAGTACTTAACCAGTTTGTCGACTCGTTCATCGTGGCGCGCATAATTTCTCAGGGCGGCGACATCGCAGGGTTTTGCAATAAAAGCAAACGGCTGGTTTCGATCAAGTGCAGCCGCTATGTCAACCAGCGGCGCACTGGGACCGTAGCGCGACCCGGCCGCTTCGATCACATCAGCCGAGGTAAAGCTTAATGTCGCTTCGCCAAAACTCGGATCGCGGGACGAGGTTTTCACCTGCAAAATAAAATCAACCCACTTGCTGCGCAACAGATAAACACCAAGCGCTGTCAGCACACCACCGGTAGACCCTTCAAAACGTTGCTCGTCGTCGCCAGCCCAGGCTCGCACCATGCGACGCCATGGACCCCATACGTTATCCTGGTGAGTATCGTTTTCTATCAGGCGCTGAGGCAGACCCTCAATGCGGGTACCGGGGCAGACATCGTAAATCCGATCGACCGTATCATGATCAAGCTCACCCAGCACCACCGGCTGCTCAAATCCCGATTGCGTTTTAGTAACACGAATCTTGTCTGCGCCGGCAACCGACTGACACAGGCCACAGCCGACACAAAGCCCCTGCTCGACAATAGCGTAAAGTCGCTCGTCCGGTGACTGACTATGATTCATAGTTCTTTTGCATAAGCCGACACAAGATTTTCGATCTGCTCGGGAAGGAGTTGTCTGTCATGACTGGCTCAAATTAACTTGTAGACAATTGTACATTTTAGTCAATTTGACAACAGCACTAGTTTACGTGTCAGTGGCTCGACAGAACCGCTTGCGCCAGTTCAAAAATTCCAGGGGTATTTTTGGCAGGCTTAATTTAGAATAACCCGTCCTGCTTAACACAACTCTTGTCAACGCATGTTTGAACTGATTACCAATGCCAGTATTTATGCGCCCGAACCACTGGGTGTCAGTCATCTGCTTAGCTGTGCCGGCAAAATTGTCTATATCGGAGAGCAGATTCCCCAACTCGACGATGCGCTCGACGTCAATGTTACCGACCTCGACGGCGCGCGCCTGATTCCGGGTTTTATCGATGCGCACACGCACCTCACCGGCGGTGGTGGCGAAGCCGGCCCATCAACCCGGGTACCGCCGTTGGCGCTGAGCCAGATTACCCGCGCAGGTGTTACCTCGGTCGTCGGGTTACTGGGTACCGACGATTTAACGCGCAGCCCGCAAAACCTGCTCAGCCAGGTAATGGGATTGCGTGAAGAAGGTCTGTCCGCCTGGTGTTATACCGGGGGTTACCATGTGCCGGTGATTACATTAACCGACTCGGTGCGTAGTGACATTGTCAATCTCGAGCCGGTCATCGGTGTTGGTGAAGTGGCAATCAGCGATCATCGTTCGAGTCAGCCTACGCGTGATGAAATCCTGCGCCTGGCCAGCGAAGCGCATGTCGCGGGTTTGATGACCGGCAAGGCCGGCGTAGTACACTTCCACCTGGGTGACGGAGAACGCAGACTGGCTTTGATTCGCGACTGTCTGGAAATAAGTGAAATCCCAGCCCGGGTATTTAATCCCACGCATATCAATCGCAACAAGCCGTTATTCGAAGAAGCCTGCGAATTAAGCAAATTCGGCTGTCATGTCGACCTGACTGCATTCCCCGAAGATTCGAGTGATCGGGGCTGGTCAGCCGAAGAAGCCGTGCTGCGTTATATCGAGGGTGAGTTTGATCCGACAAAACTGACCATCAGTTCCGATGGTGGTGGTTGCCTGCCGAAT
>QIJI01000413.1 GCA_003231795.1 Gammaproteobacteria bacterium | reverse complement strand
GCCAACCGGTGTGTCGATCGTTGAATACCTGTGTTTGAATGACAATATTATCGAAATTGATTTAACCCCAAATCGTGGTGATTGCCTCAGCATAGCCGGGGTCGCACGTGAAGTTGCAGCGATCAATAAGATTGAATTGTTGCGCGATGGTTTGACCACGGTCAAAAATACTATCGATACCCGTTTCGATGTTGTTCTCGAAGCACCGCAGCATTGCCCGCGCTACGCCGGGCGGGTGATCAGCGGAATCGATCCCGGTGCGCGTACACCGATGTGGATGCAGGAAAAATTGCGCCGTTGCGGACTTCGCCCGATCAGTCCGGTTGTCGATGTCACCAACTACGTAATGATGGAACTGGGTCAGCCGATGCACGGTTTTGACTTTGATAAATTAAAGGGTGGCATCCGCGTACGTCTTGCGCAACCGGGTGAAAAACTGACGCTACTCGATCAAAGCGAGATTGAATGCCGTGAAGACAGCTTGTTGATTGCCGATCATGCCGGTGGTGTTGCGCTCGCCGGAATCATGGGTGGTCTCGACAGTTCGGTCCAGTCGGACACGCGCAACATATTTCTCGAAGCCGCGCATTTCAACGCAGTAAATCTGGCCGGCAAGGCACGTGGATTCGGCATGCATACCGATGCCTCGCATCGCTTCGAAAGAGGTGTCGATGCCGAGCTACCGCCCATTGCTATACAACGGGCCACCGAACTGCTGATCGAAATTGCCGGGGGGGAGGCGGGTCCTGTTATTGACGCGGTGGCAGCAGAATATATGCCGCCGACTCCTGAAGTCGATCTACGTTACGCACGAGTCAAGCGGCTGCTCGGCATTGAAGTTGCCCGTGATGATGTCAGCGATATGCTGCAACGGCTCAATATGCAGATTGAAGAGAAAGACGACGGCTGGCGGATTACACCGCCGAGTTATCGCTTCGATATCAATATTGAAGCTGACCTGATCGAAGAGATCGGGCGTCTGATCGGATATAACAACATTCCCGGTAATCGCGAAGCATCGCATATCGAAATGGATAGCTTTTCCGAGCAACGGGTTGATCTGAATAGAATTCGTGATTCGCTGGTAGAGCTTGGTTACTTTGAGGCGGTGACCTATTCGTTTGTGTCGCCGGAGTTTCAGGAACTGTTCGATCCTGGTCAGCAGACATTACCACTGGCGAATCCGATTTCTTCAGATATGTCGGTAATGCGTACCCGATTGCTACCGGGTCTGATACAGGCGTTGCAATACAATCTGAATCGGCAGCAGTCACGGGTCAGGCTGTTCGAAACCGGCCTGTGCTTCGTGCCGCATGACAAGGGTCTTGAACAAACTCGTCGTATCGCGGGTGTCATTACCGGAAAGCGCGTGGAAGATGCATTCTATGCAGCCGCTGAGAGTGTTGATTTCTTCGATATTAAAGGAGATTTCGAATCAATTTTGAAACTCGCCAACGCGGAAGCTTTTACTTTTACGCGTTCGGAAAATCAGATATTACATCCGGGGCAGGGGGCTGATCTTCGGCTCCATGGTGAAAAAGTCGGTTTTAGCGGAAGTTTACATCCCGGAATCTTAAAGAAACTCGATATAAATCAATCGGTTTTTGTTTTTGAATGTCAACTTTCGCCGATATTGAATGCAAAATTACCAAAGTTCAGCGAAATGTCTCGATATCCCTCGATCAGGCGAGATATTTCGGTAGAAGTGGATCAAAATATTCCAGCTCAAAGCCTCGTAGATTGCATTTATTCGTTAAAAAATGAATTTTTGCAGGAAGTATTTGTATTTGACGTCTATACTGGAAAAGAAGTGAGAAATAATCGAAAAAGTGTCGCTTTGGGCTTGATTTTACAGGACTTTTCACGCACTCTTGTCGACGAGGATGTTGAAAATGTGGTTGATAATGTCCTCGTACAATTAAAAGAACATCATAATGCTGTTTTGAGGGAGAGCTGAATGTCACTGACCAAGGCTGATATGGCCGAGATGCTATTTGACGAACTTGGTCTCAATAAGAGAGAAGCTAAGGAAATAGTCGAACAATTTTTCGAAGAGGTTAAGGTGGCACTTGAAACGGGTCACCAGGTGAAATTATCAGGTTTTGGAAACTTCCTGACCCGATCAAAAGCCGAAAGACCTGGTCGTAACCCCAAAACAGGTGAAGAAATACCGATTTCTGCCAGAAAAGTGGTTACATTTCGCCCGGGACAAAAACTAAAAATTAGAGTGGAAGCGTATGCTGGAAGCGAGCAACAATAACGAATTACCGGTAATACCCGGGAAACGTTACTTCACCATTGGTGAAGTTGCTGAGCTCTGCGATGTGAAGCCACATGTATTACGTTACTGGGAGCAGGAATTCCCCCAACTCAAGCCCGTGAAACGCCGCGGCAACCGGAGATATTACCAACGTCATGATGTACTGCTGATCCGTCAGATCCGCAGCTTGCTTTATGACGAGGGTTTTACCATCGGTGGTGCACGCCAACGCCTTGAAGGTGAAGGCAACAAAGGTGATGTCAGCCAGAGCCAGCAAATCATTCGTCAGACGCTGGTCGAACTGGAAGAACTTCTCACCTTGCTAAAACGCTAAATTTGGCTTCTGTCGGATTTATCCTAAGTCCGACAGGCTCCTGGCGTCAAACATCACAATCAATCGGGGCGTAGCGCAGCCTGGTAGCGTACCTGCCTGGGGGGCAGGTGGTCGTGAGTTCGAATCTCGCCGCCCCGACCATTCACGCGAATAGGAAAGGTCCCTTACAACGATTTGAGGCCTTTTTTATGGTTGACCGGGATAGACAGCAAGAGCTGTCCTGAGCATCCAGTCTCTAGAGACGGCGGTATAAATTCTGAATTTCATACGTTCCGTTTTCGCCGTGGAAACGATTTTAGCGATGTAGCCGTTGTTTCGTGTAGGTGAGTATACATACTTCACTAATAGTGGCTTCTTATCTCATTCGATATAAAAAGTAGCCCCCAAAAGCCATTCCCTCACTACGATTGCCTGGATTCGGCAGACCCCTGGTACAAATGCAATTCTAGTTGCACTATAGTTCGGCATTGGACCTTTACCTGAGCCACCATGTTAGACACATTTGCAAGCGAGCG
>QIJI01000209.1 GCA_003231795.1 Gammaproteobacteria bacterium | reverse complement strand
GCAAGAAAGCGCCTGCCATTATTTTCATCGATGAACTAGATGCGCTCGGCGGTGCACGGGGGGCATCGCCTGCCGGTGGCCATAACGAACGTGAGCAAACGTTGAACCAGTTGCTGGTCGAACTGGACGGGTTTGATTCCAGGAGCGGCATCGTACTCCTGGCTGCCACCAATCGACCGGAAATCCTCGATCCTGCGTTGTTGCGCGCAGGCCGCTTTGACCGCCAGGTACTCGTTGATCGACCGGACAAGATCGGCCGCATCGCCATACTCGGTATACATATGAAAAAAATCCGCGCCGATACCGACGTAAATACCGAGCAGATTGCCGCACTGACCCCGGGATTTACCGGTGCTGACCTTGCAAACCTGGTGAACGAAGCGGCACTGCTGGCTACAAGGAGAGAGGCCGACTCAGTAACGATGAGCGATTTTAACCACGCGATCGAGCGTATCGTTGCGGGGCTCGAAAAGCGGAACAGACTACTGAACCCAAAAGAACGCGAGATCGTCGCCTACCATGAGATGGGTCATACACTGGTGGCAATGGCCTTGCCCGGTACCGACAAGGTGCACAAGGTGTCGATCATCCCACGCGGAATCGGTTCACTGGGTTATACCATCCAGCGCCCCACTGAAGAGCGCTACCTGATGTCCCGAGAGGAGTTGAAAAACAAAATTGCCGTGTTGCTGGGCGGGCGGGCCGCTGAGAGAATTGTCTTCGATCATCTCTCCACCGGTGCGAGTGACGACATTTCTCGCGCGACCGACATTGCCCGCAATATGGTAACCCGCTACGGCATGGACCCGGAGCTGGGCTCGGTGGCCTACGAGACCACACAAGGCGACAACTATCTCGGTAATGCGCAAACACACAAAGACTACAGCGAAAAAACCGCCCAGGAAATCGACGACTCGGTGCGGGAAATAATCGACAACGACCTGACACGGGCTGTCGAAATTCTGCGCCGCAACCGCGACATTCTCGATAAAACAGCAAAAGAACTGCTGCAAAAAGAAACACTGGATGAGGCCGAGCTAAATTCGCTCGCAGAGGGACTGCAAAATCCCGCCTGAGCGGAATGGCACTGACTAAAATGCTGACTATTCTTCACCCCGAAGTGCTCAATTTAATACATAACATCCCAATTGGACTTCTTCCACTCTGGTTTCATGAGGAAGATATTCCTAATCTTGTAGTAAAAGCCTCAAAAGAAGTTATTTTCGCAGCCAAAATGAATCAAGGTTTCAGTATCTATGTTGTACCTGTTTGTATTCAGGCGCAAAATACGCTGGGATTAGTATCGGCGTTTTTCGATGACGAAGATGAGCCGCTCGTTATAAGAACACCTATGTTTGACGAGCCAGGTATAAAAACTCTGATGGATATACTTTTTCTTAGCAGAATAAACATTTACTTTTTTGATGAAAACAATCGAGAGCTGTTAGGCTATAAAGCGACCATAGAGTGTACAGATCATACTCGAAATTTAATTGAAAATACTGAGCTTCTTCCATTTGATATTTCGAGCGCCAAACTGTCATTGCGTTACATGGCTGAATGGTTTGGAAGCCGGAATGTAAAAGACGATATATCAGCCATTGATATAAAGTTCGACTCTACGCTATTTGCAGAAAACCTATTTATCCAAGATCTACTGCCGCAGAATCACTATTATCACGGCAGTGAACCCTTCAGCTATTCACTGCTCGAACGGAAAGAACCAGGCCCTTTTCAAGAGCGTGATATCGTGCAGCTACTACACAGGATATTTTTACCAGAGCAAATTTATCTTGGCCCCCTTCGCGTAACTAATCGTGAGGAAATTGCTGACATTGTGATCGTAACTAACTCAAACATCCTTTTTATCCAAGCAAAAGATAGTCCCAATACAAAACGTCTAGCGCGAAATGCCATTACTCGTAAAAAGGCTACTGCCAAAAAGAATCTTAAAAAAGCTGTAAACCAGACAAAAGGAGCGCTTAGATACGCCAAATCAAGAATACCAATGCGGTTGATTTCGGGGAACAAAGAAATTGCAGTATCTCTGGAAGGTCGAGAGATACGAAGTATGATAATAGTGAAAGAACTTTTCAATGACGAGTATTCGGACTACAGTGATATTGTTTTGTCAATGGCAAAAGAAACTCAAGTGCCTTGCATCCCTCTAGATTACACTGAATTGCATATGTATACCTCAAATTTGAGTGAAGAAGATAACTTCTTTTCAGCATGCGATAGAGTCTTTTATCACGGGGTTGAGAGTGGTATGTTTCCGCGGCTTCGATTTGGGTTCGTCGAAAGTAACTAAGTGGTTGTATTTTCGGTGCGCTACACGTGCTTATCTGTATTAAGGAGATCCTAACGAACAAGGTTAGATCGTGAGAGCGAAGCGAGCCGCGATCTGAACCGATTGTTGGACAAGCCCGGTGATCGGTACTATTTGAAGTGTGATGAAAACAGCTTTTTATCGGTATGGGTGTAGCTGTTACGACGGTATCGTTTGAGGAGTGTACCGATTTGTCCTGACCGGATTTTGAGTATTGAACTTCTGTTCAGAGCGATATATGTCCTCATTTTCCCTAAACTGTGGGCGAAGAATATTCGCCACTGTTGCTGGCCTTTTTCTATCTGAATTTTCATTGACGGTCACATGATAAGGTACTCAATATTCAATCAAGCAGGTACCAGAGACTGCCGCGTGATTCGGTCAGCCTGATCAGTGTTTTGCTGTTGAGATGCAGGAAGCCATAGTTTCGTGCTCGGCGAAATCCCGTGGGTAGCACATGCTGTAGAACCAGCCACAGAAAGTGAGCCCCGGTAACGGTCTTGGTCTGATAGTGTTTTCGACACTAATTTCCCCCATTGGATGTCAAAGCCATCGATCAATTGATTGATTTGAGATACCGAGCGATGATCAGTGAGCGGGGTTAACTGGGTATATAGTGCTGTGGTCAGTAAGCTGAAATGTCAAAGAATGTGCAGTACGTTTTGCTGGAGGAAACCGTTGCCAGGTTGAAAGACGAGATCAACATTCGTGATCTGGTAAGAGGTGGCCCTTAGACCACCCCTTCCCAACAGAACGGTACGTACCGGCCAGGTATACCGCTCTTCGATCAGTGACCGACACG
>QIJI01000360.1 GCA_003231795.1 Gammaproteobacteria bacterium | reverse complement strand
CCGGAAAAACCACGCTGGCGTTACAGGTTGTGGCCGAATGTCAGAAAGGGGGTGGTGCAGCGGCGTTCATTGATGCCGAACATGCGCTCGATCCGAGTTATGCCGGCAAACTGGGGGTTGATATCGATGAACTGCTGGTGTCACAACCCGATACAGGTGAGCAGGCGCTGGAAATCACCGATATGCTGGTGCGCTCCAGTGCAGTTGATGTAGTTGTCATCGATTCGGTTGCGGCATTGACACCCAAGGCTGAAATCGAAGGCGATATGGGTGACTCGCACATGGGATTGCAGGCGCGTCTGATGTCGCAGGCCTTGCGTAAGCTGACCGGTAATATCAAACGTTCCAACACCATGGTTATTTTCATTAACCAGATTCGTATGAAAATTGGTGTGATGTTTGGCAATCCGGAAACAACAACCGGCGGTAACGCACTAAAGTTCTATGCCTCCGTGCGCCTCGATATTCGGCGCATAGGGGCGATCAAGCGCGGTGAGGAAATCATTGGTAATGATACTCGCGTCAAAGTTGTTAAAAACAAAGTGGCCCCGCCATTCAAGCAATGCGAATTCGAAATTCTGTATGGCGAAGGTTCGTCGCGCGAAGGCGAATTGATTGATCTGGGCGTCAAGCATGGGCTGGTTGAAAAAGCCGGTGCCTGGTACAGCTATAACGAAGAACGTATTGGCCAGGGTAAGGACAATGTGCGAGCCTTTTTGAAAGAACATCCGGAAATGGCTGATGATATCGATCGTCGGCTGCGCGAAATACTGATGCCAAAAGCAGAAAACCCGGAGCTGAGCGATAGCGAAGCAGAACCGATTGACAGCGAAGCAATAGACCAACCCGAAACGGTGGAAATTCCCTAGCCTACCTATCCCATCCACCTTATGTTGTTAGCTGACAAGTGGCCTCTGGATTTATCCAGAGGTCTTTTTTTTTGAGTTCAGAACAATGAATGAAGCAGCCAGCAGGCCCGATATTCGCAAGAAGGCAATGGATTTGCTCGCAAGACGTGAACATTCCGCGCAGGAGTTGCGGCAAAAGCTGATAACGCGTGAATACAATGCCGATGAAATCGAAGATGTTTTACAAGCGTTAAAATTCGATGGATTGCAATCTGATCTTCGGTTTACCGAATCCTATGTCAATCATCGCGTGAATGCCGGCATAGGTCCGACAAAAATCCGCTACGAACTACGACAGAAAGGAATTAATGATGAGCTGGCCGATGAATTTCTGCAGCCGTTATCTGACTGCTGGGAAGCGATGATGCGCCAGCAACGCGTCAAAAAGTTTGGTGAGGACATACCGGGCGATTACAACGCGCGTATGAAGCAGGCACGTTTTTTACAAAATAGGGGTTTTTCTCCCGAGTCAGTCATGCGATTATTTCGTTAGGAGTCCGACAGGCTCCTTATGTGCTCGCCTATTGCGGGCGTTATCCTTGCAAGCGAATCAGATCAGCCTTTTTATGACCACCAGTGCCGAGTTAAGGGAACAGTTCCTCAAGTACTTCGAAGACAATGGACACACCATTGTGCCGTCGAGCCCACTGGTGCCCGCTAACGATCCGACACTTTTGTTTACCAATGCGGGTATGGTGCAATTCAAGGACGTTTTTCTCGGTACCGATAAACGCAATTATAGTCGCGCAACGACTTCGCAACGTTGTGTGCGAGCCGGTGGTAAGCACAATGATCTGGAAAACGTTGGTTATACCGCTCGGCATCACACCTTCTTCGAAATGCTGGGTAATTTCAGTTTCGGCGAGTACTTCAAACAGGACGCGATTCGCTACGCCTGGGATTTTTTAACCAATGTCATTGGACTGCCTGCGGAAAAACTCTGGGTCACGGTTTATGCCGACGATGATGAAGCAGCCGATATCTGGCTAAACGAGATCAAGGTCGATCCCGATCAATTTACGCGCATCGCGACTTCCGACAATTTCTGGTCGATGGGTGATACCGGCCCCTGCGGCCCCTGCAGTGAAATTTTCTACGATCACGGGCCCGACATAGCCGGTGGTCCGCCCGGAACCCCCGATGAAGATGGCGATCGATATATCGAAATCTGGAATCTTGTATTCATGCAGTACAACCGCGATGCATCGGGTCATATGGAACCGTTACCGAAACCTTCGGTGGACACAGGAATGGGACTGGAGCGACTCGCTGCGATATTGCAAGACGTGCATAATAATTATGACATCGACCTGTTTCAGGCTTTGATAATTGAAGCAGGTCGGCTAACAGCGACTGATGATCTCGAAAACAAATCCCTGCGCGTGATCGCCGATCATATCCGATCCTGTGCATTCCTGATCGTCGATGGTGTATTGCCTTCAAACGAGGGTCGCGGTTATGTATTGCGGCGTATTATTCGACGCGCCGCACGACAGGGGCATCAACTCGGTTGCAGCGAACCCTTTTTCTATCGTTTGGTGGCAGCTCTCGATCAACAAATGGGGGATGCTTACCCTGAACTACGCCAGCATCGTGAACATGTCGAGCGCGTATTGCACAAGGAAGAGCAACGTTTTGCAGAAACCCTGGAACAAGGTATGCGCATTCTCGAAGATGTGATCGACAAGATGCAAGGGGATACCATTGACGGCGGCACGGTATTTAAACTTTACGATACTTATGGATTTCCGGCCGACCTGACCGCCGATGTTGCGCGTGAGCGCAATCTACAGATAGACCAGACCGGGTTTGATGTTGAAATGGAGTCGCAGCGGACGCGTGCGCGGGCTTCGAGTCAATTTACCGCGGTCAGCGAACAACTTAAACTCGATAAATATCCCGCAACCGAATTCCTGGGTTATGAAGAAGCGGCCGCGGACGGTCAGCTTTTGGCTATTTTGCAAAACGACGAGTCAATCGAGCAGCTCGAAAATGGCGATCAGGCAATTATCATTCTTGATCGCACCCCTTTTTATGCTGAAGCCGGTGGTCAGATTGGAGATAATGGCATTATTGCAATTGACGGCGAGACCGAATTTCAAGTTGTCGATACGCAAAAGCAAAATGAGGTTTACCTGCACCTGGGAATGCTGATCAGCGGCGAGCTTGGCGTTGGTGACCAAATCAACGCCAGCATCGACAAGGATTATCGTCGCTCGGTTGTGCTCAA
>QIJI01000127.1 GCA_003231795.1 Gammaproteobacteria bacterium | reverse complement strand
TCCTAATCAGAGATCGAAGTAATGCCCAGGAACCGTTACCAAATAATATTCAAATATTCAGAGGACAAAAAGATGAGATCAGGTAAGACGGACAATGTAGTTAGCATCAAGCCGGCCAAAGTGTCCTGTAAAGATTGCAGGCTTCGCAAGTTTTGCCTGGCCGCCGATCAGAATGTGGAAGAGCTTGAGATGTTTGAGGATGTAACCCAACATCGGCGACCGCTTGAGCGGGGCACGCAGGTTTTTCGTAACGGAGACAAGTTTGACACACTTTATACAGTCCGCACCGGATCGATGAAGACCTACACTTTAACGCCCGACGGTCGTGAACAAATAAACGGCTTTTATCTACCAGGGGATCTCATCGGTCTGGATGCCATGGGCTTCGGGGTACATGGATCCAGTGCCGAGGCGCTCGAAACTACAAATCTTTGTACGATCCCTTTTAATCGTTTGTTGTCGATGCAATCCGAATCGATCCAGCGGCGCCTGTTAAACCTGGCAGGCGAGCAAATTCAAATCCGCGACCAACACATCACATTGCTTGGCAAAGAAAACGCGGACCAGCGTCTGGCAAGTTTTTTGGTGCAGTTCGCGGACCGATTTAAGGCGCTTGGGTATTCGGCACATCAATTTAATCTCAGTATGTCTCGGGCAGACATTGGCAACTATTTAAGCCTCGCCATCGAGACGGTTAGCCGCCAGTTTGCAAAGCTACGCGACTCGGATCTCATCAAAGTGGATCGGAGACAGATATCTATAAATAGCCTGGAAAAGCTACGAAAGTTTGCCGCGCCGGAATTACCAACAAATATTCAGAATCCTATGCGCGTGGATGGATCCAGAACAGCGCTCTCGGTATTGACCTAAGTCAATATCAACAGTTGCTCCAAATGTTTCAATCAAGCCCTAAAACCTTTGTAAGAAAAGAAATGATGAGTAACAAAATACTGGTTCCTATCGATGGGTCGGAACAAGCTTATAAAGCGATCGATGTCGCCGCCAAACTGGCCTACAACGGTAATGCCGAGGTGGTGCTGCTAAATGTTATCGGGCGTGAGCAAATGCCAGAGGCGATTCGGCGATTCGCAAGTGTCGAACATATCGAGGGTCCCCCCGAGTGGCAGTACGAGCAATTGGTAGCTGCAGGCCTTTTGAAGGCCGGACAACAGCATGCGCGAAATAAAGGAATTCAAACTATCGACACGAGGGTGCGCCACGGCGACCCCGCAAAGGCGATCGTGGAAGCAGCATCCGACAAATCTGTCGGCATGATTGTGATGGGAAATCGAGGGCTCGGAACAGTCAAGGGACTCGCCTTTGGTAGCGTCTCGCAAAAGGTTAGCCATTTGGCGCCCTGCTCGGTAATCACCGTGACCTAACAAGAATTCGCGACGCATTCGGCACGTAAGTGTTTGAGATGAAGAGGGGCTTTAGATGTCGGATTACAACGCAAGATGAACATTGATTTATTCACAGCTCGAGAGAACAAGATGGTCAGAAAAATAGCGATCCCGAGTGATAATGGCAAAACCACTATAGACCAGGATAGCCAACCCCATTGCCGCTACGAACCCTGTGATGGATGTGCCTGATACCCTCTCTGTCCCGTTATGAAACGGTTATACCAGCCTGTACGACCAGGATTAGTGACCTAGATTCCCGCTAGACAAGTGAAATGACACAAAGTTTATCGGTTTTCCGACTAGTGTTTATGTCGTTCGCTTTCCTTATCCGATTTACCTTGTCCGCCGTGCATAAATAACATCATGCCAATACAGCCCAACACCAGCAAAAGCAAAAACCAGTTTTCCGCAAGCCATGCCATGGATTTATTCCTCTAATTATTCCGTTTCGGTAGTAGTGCAGCAGCATCGGTCTGAAGGCGATCTGATGACATTTCGCAACAGGATCTGAAACCACTGCATAAATATTTCTATCTCTGGATATTCAGCGTTCTCGAATACGCCTAATTGACAATGGCCATCTGGTGACCTTCGCCTGCCGGTAATGCTATTTCACCAATATTCTCCAAGGTTTTTTGACTAACTACCCAGATGATCGGTTTATTACGACTGGAAACATATACCTTGCCGGTTCCGGGGATTGTATTCAGGTGGTACGGCGACGGCGATAAAGTCAGCTCGCGTTTTTTACCTGTCTCGGTATCCACTGCGACCAACTTGTTATCCTGCTTGCTACTGATGAAAATGGTTTTGCCATCATCTCCTATATCCAGACCATGTACGGCCTTTCCAATCGAATAGCTCCTGAGAAGTTTTCCCGATTTTACCGATATAGCCGAGACCTCTCCTTTGCGCGGATTGGTAACGTAGATGGTTTGTTCATCACGAGAAAAGACCATATGCTCCGGTGCTGGCCCAGATTCCAGGCTGCGTTTTACTTTCCAATTTATCAGGTCCACTTCGCTTATCGAGTTACCCCCGGAGTTACTAACATAAGCTGTTTTTCCATCGTTTGTGATCAAGGTAAAATTTGGTGCCGGGCCTGTGTCGATGGTTCTTATAAGCTTGTTCTCTGCCACATCGACAACACTAATGCCACCGCGTGCACCATGGGTCGACAACACATACCTGCCGTCTGGTGTAATCGCCTGGTGGTGCGACCAGCCTGTTACCGGAATAGTAGACATCACATGGCCATGATCGGGATGAATAAGAAATAACTGACTGGTAGGCGTGTCCTTTGGTTGTCCCGGTTCAAGAGGCCTCTCGGACAGACTGCCGGCAATCAGATATTCACCGTCAGGGGTTGCTACCAGCCCATGTGCATTGATGACATCAGGGTAGGATGCAATGATCTTGTCGGTGGCGGCATCGACCGCTATCACCTGATTACCCGAACCAAGTGGTATATATACAGTAGGTCCTGCGTAGACTGTGTTGCTGGCAGCCAGTAATAACACAGCTACATTCAAGTAGAAAATTTTACTTCGCATGTTGAAATTTCATTTTTAAATTTTGGGACCCTAGTTCACACCATTAAGGAATCGGAGTATTGATATGGATCAATAACCCGGGTGTTACGGTGTCGCAAGTCGGGAACTGGTTCCGAATCCGATCCACGATACCTCGCTGTATGCTGAAAATCGCGCGCAGCGACGCACCAGCCAGGCAGAGTTC
>QIJI01000083.1 GCA_003231795.1 Gammaproteobacteria bacterium | reverse complement strand
AAAGCCCGAAAACTCCTGCGATGACAGGAAATCGATCCACTCCGAAAATACACACAACATTCAGGGCGCCGGCGGGCGGGAAAAAAATTATCCTCCCCGGAACTTGAATTATTGATAGAATCCGCGCACTTTTTTTTCACGAGCAAGCGACGCGTGTTTATTAACTTTCAAGCGCTGGGCTGTCGGCTTAACGAGGCTGAACTCGAAAGCTGGGCTGGTCAGTTCATGAAGCTCGGTCATCAGGTTACAACCAATGCCGCAGAAGCCGATGTCGTAGTGTTTAACTCCTGCGCGGTAACGGCACAGGCTGATCGTAAATCGCGTCAGCAAATAGGGCGCCTGCAGCGAGCGAATCCGGAGGCCAAATTAATCGTAACCGGTTGCCACGCCAGTCTTAATCCGGAGGCCGTGAAAAATACACTCGGTGTGGATTTGGTGATCGATAATCAGCAAAAAGATCAATTGGTCGATCAAACGCTACGTTTTCTCGGCGAACAGCCCGAAAGTCTGCGAGTCGGGACGCAAATCGGAACCTCTGAAAATGCGCTGCTGAAGCGTGGCCGCCACCGCGGGTTTATTAAAATTCAGGATGGCTGTCGCTATCGTTGTACCTATTGCATAGTGACCATTGCGCGAGGTGCCGAACGTAGCCGGAGTCGGCAGGATATCGTCGACGAAATTAATCAAATGCATCGGCAGGGTGTTCAGGAAATTGCGCTCACCGGGGTACATGTCGGCGGTTATGGCAGCGATATCGATTCCAGCCTGTACGCATTACTGAGTGAAATACTTGACCATACCGAGATACCCAGGATTCGACTGGCATCGGTAGAGCCCTGGGATTTGCCGGATCATTTTTTCAAATTGTTTGAAAACGACCGTTTGATGCCACATATGCATTTGCCGATTCAAAGCGGATGCGACTCTGTTTTGCGGCGTATGGCAAGACGATGTAAAACCGCGGAGTTCGAACGACTGGTCGATCAGGTCCGTAGCCTGGTCACTCTGTTTAATGTAACCACCGACCTGATTACCGGGTTTCCCGGAGAAACCGAACAGGAATGGCGTCAAACCGTTGGGTTCGTCGAAAAGCTTGGCTTTGGCCATATGCATATCTTTACCTATTCCGCTCGTGCGGGCACCAAGGCAGCGCGCTTGCCCGACCAGGTTGAACAGGCCACTAAAAAGATGCGTAGCCGAGAAATGCATTTGCTGGCTGCCCGCCTCAAACAACAGGAATTAAGTAAACATGTTGGACGTAGCGCCAGTGTTTTGTGGGAACAGCAGATGAGCGACTCGGTCGATCAGTGGGTAGGCTATACCCCGCATTACCACAAAATCGCCGCATTTGATGCGAATATTCGTGCTGCCACTATCGGTGATGTCAGCATTGACTCGGTTTCGTCCGATGGATTGTTGCTGCAGCACCACTTGTCACAACCTAAGGTAGCAATTGGCGATCTGGCGCAGCATGTTTCGCGAGGTTAAAACATCGAATTGCATCGTCCTGCAGCAGCAGGACGACGACACGCAACTCAGCGCTGACCAGTTTGATTCCGAACACTGGAAATCGCTTCCTGGCTCTGAGCTGTTTGCCAGTAAACGTGGCGTCAGTGTCAAATTTTCATTGCGTGGCAGGGAAGTTATTCTGCGTCACTATTACCGCGGTGGTTTCGTGCGCAAATTGATCACAGACCAGTATCTGTGGTTGGGTAAGACTATGTCACGCCCATGGCTCGAATGGTCGATACTGGAGCGCGCATTCAAGGCCGGGTTGCCGGTGCCAAAACCGGTAGCTGCCTGCATTTGTCGATCTGGAATCTGGTATCGAGCGGCAATCATAATGACTTATCTCGAAAACACAGAAATTCTGGCGGCCAGGCTAGGCACCCGCAAATTGCGACGCAAATCCTGGTATCAGCTAGGTTTACTGATCAAGCGTATGCATGCCGAAGGAATTCATCATGCGGATCTAAATGCGAGTAATATCCTGGTCGATTCGCATGATAAGTTCTATCTGATCGACTTTGACAAGGCGCGTGTGATGAACCATTTAGCTGACTGGCAGTGGCGACCATTGTTTCGGCTTCAACGTTCACTCGACAAGTTCAATCGCGAGCAGAGAATTCACTATGGCGACGAAGACTGGCAGGCTTTAATGGACGGCTATCAAAGCTAGTTCGCACTTCTCACCACCATGTCTTTCAACCAGTTGATGTAAATTTGAACCACATTCCAATATATCTGCTTTCATATTCGATGACGTGAGTATCTATTACTTCACCAAGTGAGTTTCAAACTGTGCGGGTAAGGTAATTTCAAGCATCTCTATATCGTCCGAGTGCGCTAGCTCTTGATGTATAATACCGGAAGGTTGATGAACACAAGAACCAGCTATCAATTCAACTTCACCCACACCCTTGTACCAAAATCGTACCCATCCTTTTAAAACATACACCATTTGAAACTCAAGATTATGTATGTGTTTTTGCCCTGAGGCATGAGCACCAGGTACAGATCGTATTATATGCGCGTTAACGCTATTGCTTGTGGCATCAGCAACTCCCAGATCCCGGTACTCAAAGAAGCTACGCAGACCATCACTGCTAAAAGTACTGTCAGCAAGGTGATTTACACAAAATTTGTGGGATTTTATTTTCTCAAACATATGTTGTTTTCTCTCTTCTCATTCACTGGTAAGTTCGGCTAGCACCGATTTTATGATATCCAATGCGTCCAGGATTTGTTGATCTGTGGCAACCAACGGTGGGGCAATCATTATTATGCTGTACCGACACATGGTCCAGATACCACGTTTTAGGAGTTCAGATGAAATCTTGTCGACTAAAGTTGTATCAGAAGCATACCAGTCAACCAAAGGCGATTTAGTATGTTTATCGCGCACTAACTCGATCCCCCAGAATGCGCCTATACCACGCACATCCCCGATCACTGGCAATTCGGCTTGTAACGAATTCAATGACTGACTAATGACCGTTTCTATCGAATACGCACGTTTAAACAGATTGTGTTTTTGAAAATATTCGAGTGCTGCCACACCCGACGCAGCAACGACTGGATGCCCGGCATGGGTATGGCCAGCATCAAATAAGATGTCTCTATCAAACATTGCTGCGAGACCTTC
>QIJI01000429.1 GCA_003231795.1 Gammaproteobacteria bacterium | reverse complement strand
CGCGGTACGCCACGAATCGCAAACCGGTTACTGCGTCGAGCGCGTGATTACGCCGAGGTCAAAGCCGATGGTGTGATTAGCCTCGAAATTGCCTGTGCTTCGCTTGATATGCTCAAGGTCGATCAGTCCGGACTGGACCATATGGACCGACGCCTGATCATGGCGCTGATCGAAAAATTCGATGGTGGACCGGTCGGGGTTGAGAGTCTCGCCGCAGCGATCAGTGAAGAACGTGGAACCATCGAAGACGTCATTGAACCTTTCCTGATTCAACAGGGTTTTATGATGCGAACCCCGCGCGGACGTGTGGTAACATCGCGGGCGTATTCGCACCTCGGCCTGGATTTGCCGACTCAGAAATCGTCGACTCAGACCGAAATCGATCTGTAACGAAATTCTGCATCTGATCAAACTTGCGTACTAACTTATGAATGATGTTTCGATATTCCAACTGATTATCAGCGCCAGCCTGCCGGTTCAACTGGTGATGCTGATTTTACTCGGCGCTTCCATATTTTCCTGGGCCCTGATGTATGTTAAATGGGGTTATATTCGCCAGTCACAGGCCGAGGCAAAAAACTTTGAGGGTCGTTTCTGGTCCGGAATAAATCTGAGCGACCTGTTTGCGCAGTTGAGCGTGAGGCAGGAACGGCGCTTCGGACTGGAAGCGATATTTGAAAACGGCTTTCGCGAATTTGCACGATCACGCAAAGCTGATCTGGACAATAGCGAGGTGGTCCGTTCGGCACACCGTGCCATGAAAGTATCGATGTCGCGTGAAATCGAACTGCTCGAAACCAACTTGCCGTTTCTTGCCACGGTCGGTTCGGTCAGCCCATATGTCGGACTTTTTGGAACCGTCTGGGGCATCATGGAGTCGTTTCGAGCCCTGGCCGGGGTGCAGCAGGCAACACTGGCGATGGTAGCACCTGGAATCTCCGAGGCCCTTATTGCAACCGCGATGGGTTTGTTCGCAGCGATCCCAGCGGTGGTGGCATACAACAAGTTCACCAGCGAAATTGACGCCATGATCATACGCTACGAAAACTTTCTCGAAGAGTTTACCGGAATTTTACAACGCCAGGCCCATTCCCCAAGGTAGGATAGATCTGGTGAGAAAACGTCGCGCAGTTTCCGAAATAAACGTCGTCCCCTATATCGACGTTATGCTGGTGCTGTTGATCATATTTATGGTTACCGCTCCGCTGCTTAAACAGGGTGTTGATGTCGATCTGCCGATTGCACCGGCAAACCCGCTGGCAGTAGATAGCCCCGAGCCGATCGTAATCAGTGTAGATAAGGCCGGCGTCATGTATCTCAGTATTGCGATTGATCCGGATGCCGGCATCGATGCTGATTCACTGGTCGCGCGTGTTAAATCAGCGCTCGAATCTGATCCGAAGAGACCCGTCATGGTACGTGGCGATGCCAATGGGCCCTATCAGAATGTTGTCGCTACGCTGGTGTTATTGCAGCAGGCCGATGTCGAATCGGTGGGACTGGTGACCGAGCCAGGGGAAAATTAACAAGTGTTTGAAGAACTGCTCAAACATCCTAAAGCCCTGCTGATATCGGTCCTGGCCCATGTTGTGATTATCGCCGCGATAGTGATCAACCTGAGCTTTACCGATAAGACCGACATGACCAAGGTCGGTGAAGTTACTAAGACGATCAAGGCCAAAGTCATTGATCAAAATCAGCTCGATCAGAAAAAGCAGCAGAAAGAGCTGGAAACGAAACGCAAGAAAGCGGTGGAACTAAAGGAAAAGCAAACGCAGGAGGCTAAAAAGCTCGAGCAGAAAAAGAAAATCGATGCGCAAAAGAAACGCAAGGCTGAAGAAAAGCGTAAAGCTGAACTAAAGCACAAAAAAGAAGCCGAACAGAAACGTAAAAAGGAAAAGGCCAGAGCTGACGAAAAACGTAAGGCCGAGGAGAAACAAAAGGCCGATCAAAAACGCGTAGCCGAGGCAAAGCACAAAGCCGAGCAGGCTCTTGTCGCAGAACAGAACCGTCAGGCCGAGGAAAAACGTAAAGCAGAAGAAGTACGGATTGCGCTAGAAAAACGTAAACTCGAGGACGCAAAACGAAAGGAAGATGAGCTCAAACGTAAAGAAGATGAGCGCAAACGAGCGGAGGCTGAGCAACGCCGATTGGCGGCAGAGGAACAGAAACGCAAGGAGGTTGAATTAAAAGCGAGACTCGAAGCGGAACAAAACCAGCGTCGACTTGATTCGCTTCGCGAACGCTATAAACTTGCGATTTCTCAAAAGATCGATCGCAGCTGGATCAAACCTTCGGGAAACGATGAGACACCGCCCTGCGAGGTTAACGTGGTACAGGGGCCAGGCGGCATCATACTGAAAGTTACCTTTGGTACGTGTAACGGAAGTACAGCAATTTACCGTGCGTCAATCGAGAAAGCGGTATACCGGGCGGAGCCATTGCCCAAACCGGGTGACCCCGCTCTTTTTGAGCGTAATTTAAAAATTCGATTTAAACCTGAGTAATAGGGTTCAGAATAGATGAGCCCAAAATAGATGAGCCCAAAATAGATGAGCCCAAAATAGATGAGGCTAGAGTAAATTAACGTGAATACAGGAATCAGACCGTCAATCATAAAAATACTCGCAATGATATGTTTGAGTTTTGCCTCGACTGCCAATGCTGCGCTTTTAATTGAAATTACCGGTGGGCAGGAAGGTGCGTTACCGATCGCCGTTGTACCTTTCGACACATCCCGTCTCAGCAGCAAGTTGTCGGTCGATATTGCCGCGATCGTGGCCAGTGACCTGAACCGTAGCGGGGTGTTAAAGGCATTGCTGCGTGACAAGCTGCCGGCTAGTCCCAGTTACAGCAATCAGGTGCAATATTCGCGTTGGCGCAATGCGGGCCAGGATTATCTCGTAGTCGGGCGTGTGCTTGAGAAATCTGCGGGAGTCTATGATATTCAATTTCAATTACTCGATGTGCAAAAGGAAAAACAATTGCTCGGATACAGCCTGCCGACTAAAAAACGCAAGCTGCGCTCCAAGGCACATGAAATCAGCGACCTGATCTATGAACAGATCACCGGCACCCGCGGGGCGTTCAATACCCGAATCGCCTATGTTCGTGCGCAACCCGATGCCGCCCGCAAATATGTTTTGC
>QIJI01000201.1 GCA_003231795.1 Gammaproteobacteria bacterium | reverse complement strand
GCGAGGCGCTCGCTGGCACGGTAGGATGCACTGAACAGCGCCTGGTCGGCATCGATTACAACGCTTAATGTGATCGCCGGATAATCGTGGCCTTTGGCGATCATCTGGGTACCGACCAGAATGCAGGGTTCCCCGCTTTGCAATTGTTGCAAGCGGGATTTTAATGCTTCACGCGAACTGATCGAATCGCGGTCTATACGAACAATCGGGGTTTCAGGATAACGTTGTGCCAAACCTTGCTCCAGTTGCTCGGTACCGATGCCGTAATGTTTTATTTCGCTATTGCCGCAGTCGGGACAGTTTGCTGGAATCGACTGCGTGAACCCGCAGTGATGGCATAGTAATGTACGCACCGAATGGTGCAGGGTCAGGCGCGAATCGCAGTTCTGGCAGAGCGCCTGCCAGCCACATTCATGGCACATAACGATTGGCGCAAAGCCGCGCCGGTTCAGGTAAATCAGTACCTGCCCTGACTGCGACAAATGGTGATCGATCCGCTTCAGGATCTGGCTACTGCAACCGCTTTCGAAATGACTGTTGCGGACATCAATCAGTCGTATCGATGGGGCGGAAAATCGGGTCGGGCGCTGATCCATCTGGTAGCGGAACCAGGTGTTGCGTTCGCAGTTACTAATGGTTTCCAGTGCCGGCGTAGCTGAACCGAGGACAATCGGGATATCGAGCATTTGCGCGCGTTTGATAGCCACATCGCGGGCATGGTAACGGATACCGTCTTCCTGGCGATAAGACAGGTCGTGCTCTTCGTCGACAATGATCAGGCCCAGATTATCAGATTGCGAAAACAGGCTCGAGCGAGTACCCAGCATGATGCTGGCCTCGGCGCGCGCGAATCGATCCCAGGCGCGATATCGCTGCATCTCGCCAAGTCCCGAATGTGATATCGCAAAGCAGTCCCCGAACCTTTCCCTGACTCGTTCAATTAACTGGTTGGTCAGGCCGATTTCCGGAACCAGATAAATCACCTGCTGACCTGCTTTCAGTCTGCTCTCAATCAGGCGCAGATAGATCTCGGTTTTTCCACTACCGGTTATGCCATCAAGCAAATGTACTGCAAACCGCTGTTGACGCGATTCGATCAGCGACATGATTGTCTGCTGCTCGTCGCTCGGACGTGGTTTCGTGGAATCAGGATGCTGCGCGCCTGGTGCCGAATTTGACAACCATTCCCAATGTACCAGTCGTTTGGCCTGCAAGGCCTTGATCGTGCCATGCCAGTTCGTATTGATCGCCTTGAGTTGAATCGCGGTCATACCGGCCGACTGCTGCTGTAGCGCCTGGAAAATCTCAAATTGCCGTGGCGAGCGCTGCTGCAAGCGCTCCAGATCCTGTGTTGCGCCGGGCGATAGATGCCAGCACTTAACCCGCGCCGGGACATGGGGTCGCGCGCCACGAAGGTAAGCGGGCAGGCACTGAAATATGACTTCGCCTAGCGGCTGGTGGTAGTACTCGGATACCCAGCGCGCCAACGCGAGCATGTGTTCGCTAATAACCGGCCGCGCATCAATGACTTCCTGTGCGGTCTTGATGCGCGAAGGGTCCAGACTGCTGTCACTTTGCGTGCTGAGCAAAATTCCGGTTTTCACACCATTAGCGAAAGGCAGACGGTAACGGGTACCGACCACCGCCGAGCTTTCATCAATCGCATAGTCAAAAACCCGATATAGCGGGATCGCAAGAGCAAAAGTAGCGAAACGGGTTTGAGTCAAGGGGGAGTTCCATTTAAAAACTGAATCATACTCTAAACACGAGTCAGTCTCAGCCCGAGAAAGTCGCTAAAATCGGTTAATATTTAGGACGGAAAGTTAATGCCGTTTCTAGTAAGTAAATGCTAAATTGTTAAGAAATCGCAACAATTCGATTTATCCACAATTTCTGTGGATAAGTCTGTGGATGAAATGATTATAAGCGGCTGCAAGCCGCATTTATGCTGGGCCTTTATTAGATTGCTCATTTTTTCATCGTTTTTATTTAACGTTATAAATCAGTTACTTACGAGATGCGGTTGAATTTTAACCAGTGACATCATGTAAAACGGGGACAGAGTTTTGTAATTGGTTCAAGGTGTGTATATCTTACCCCTGTCAAGTAGATATCGATCATTAATTTCGCAAATTTATCAATTAATACAAGATTTTCAATAAAATAAAGCTAAATAGATTCAGCTTGAATTCGACCCCGTCAAATTTGACCCGCATAACAAGGCCTGGCGTAGCCTTCATCCAATAGGCAGGTTAAACTGACCGCGTTTTTTAGATCTCATCGAGATGCCATGCCCGCCAAAACAGTGGTTTTACTGACCAACCTGGGCACCCCGGATCGTCTGGAAGTGTCGGCAGTAAAACGATTTTTGCGTGAATTCCTGTCAGACCCATTGGTGGTCAGACTACCGCGTTGGTTGTGGCTACCCTTGCTACATTGTGTAATCCTGCCACTGCGTAGCCCGAAAACCATGCTTGCTTACTCGCGGGTGTGGGGTGAAAACGGATCTCCGTTGCTGGCGATCTCGAAACGACAACGCGAAGCTCTGCAAAAGCTCATGCTGCAACAAGTTCATGTCGAACTGGCAATGCGTTACGGTAACCCGTCCTATATTTCTGTATTACGCTTACTGCGCGACGCCGGTGTCGAAAAACTGGTGGTGCTGCCCCTGTATCCTCAGTTCTCGGTTACCACGACCGAAACCAGCCACCAACATCTGATCAGTACTCTCAGCGATCTGGAATTTACACCCGGAGTCGTATTTATTGATGGTTACGCGGGACACCCCGCATATATCGCTGCGCTGGCAGAATCGATTCGCCGACATCGACAGCAACAGCCAAATCATTTGCTAATGTCTTTTCACGGACTGCCGCAGGACAACATTGAACGTGGTGATCCTTACCAGCAACAGTGTGAGCAAACGGCTAAATTACTGGCACAGACGCTCGGTCTCGACAAGGCCGACTGGTCGATCAGCTACCAGTCCCGCTTCGGCAAGCAGACCTGGATACAGCCTTACACTTCAGACCAGTTAAGGCAACTGGTCAATCGAGGGGTCAGGTCAGTCGACGTAATCTGCCCGGGGTTTGCGGCGGATTGCCTCGAGACACTGGATGAAATCAATGTCGGGTATCGGGATGAATTCCTGGCA
>QIJI01000422.1 GCA_003231795.1 Gammaproteobacteria bacterium | reverse complement strand
AAATGCTCATTTACACCGTGTAAACTGCGCTTTTTCGCAAATTTTTGCCTTGCCCTGCACACACCTGAGCCATTTTCAACAGCCTGCTAGTAACCGCTGATTTTTGCGTGCATCGGCGCACTTTCTTGAAAGCGTTTTTTCTGTTCGTCGCTGGCGGGTGTTTGATGGTTTTGTTTCCACTGTTCGATACTCATTGCGTATACCGCCTGCTGCGCATCAGCGTAGTCAAATTCCAGCCCCATGTTTTTGGCTTCTGCCGAGTACCATTTGGACAGGCAGTTGCGACAAAAGCCGGCCAGGTTCATCAGATCGATATTCTGCACATCGCTGCGTTGCTGAAGGTGGGCAACCAGGGCGCGAAAAGCAGCCGCTTCTATTTCGGTTTGTTGATCTTTTGTCATGCGCTGCGACTCACTATAATGGGCTGTAATTTTAATCAATTAATGCTTATGCCGGCAATCGATATCATTCGCTGGATGGAATCCGCTTTTGGCGAATTGCAGCGCAGCCAACAACGTCAACTGGTGTTATTGCAGGGGGCGATGAGCTGGTGTGACGGGCAGCTCGAACAAATATCGCATCAAATCCCGATGCGAATAATTTCAGATCGGCACTCCTATCCAGGTTCAGTGCCTGTTAGTCAGGTCGATCGTTGCCTCGGTAGTGAAAGTACTCTGGTAGTGGTCGATCTGTTCGACGGGTTGAATCCCGATGTCATCTGCATTGCCAGTGGCCTGGTGCCAAGCGGGGGAATCCTGTTGTTGCTGTCGCCACCGCCCGATGACTGGGACTTAAATCGTGATCGCTATGCCCAATGGCAGCAGGATACTGTTTCATCACGGCCCGGTTTTATCGAGTATTTTTTCAACGCAGCCGAGCAGGATCGGCAAACAGGAGTTGTTATAACCCCGGATTCTCCGTCGCCATTGCTGCCGTCATCGAAACCCTTGCAGGCAACGCCGATCAGTAATGGTGAAACCAAAGAGCAAACGCAAACGCTAGCGGCTATCGAAGCGTGGCATCGTGATCGAAAGCGCGGCATTGTGCTGATCAGTGCTGATCGTGGGCGGGGTAAAAGTACCTGTCTGGGCCTGCTGCTGCAGAAGCTGAAACTGTCAGGCGTAAAGCCGGTGCTGGTGACAGCGGCTTCCCGGCAGATTGCCGACCGACTACTGCAGCAGGCGACTAGCGCCGGGTTCATTGCGCCGGACCGGTTGTTACAGAATCTACCAAAAGCTGAGGTCGTCGTAATCGACGAGGCGGCGATGATACCTCAATCCCTGTTGCGCCAGATTTGCAGGCATTATCCGCGGGTAATCATGGCAACCACTACGGGTGGATACGAAGGCACCGGTCAGGGGTTCATGCTGCGTTTCGTTAACGCGCTGTCGCAGTCTGAATTACTCCATCTTGAGCTCGATAAACCGGTGCGCTGGTGTTACGGCGATGATCTCGAGGCGTGGATTAATCGAACCCTGATGCCAGGCGTTGTCGGGCCTGTCACGCAAGAGATGAAGAAGCCTTGCAAAATTGAATGGCTCGACCCAGACGAATCCGCACAATCGACGCGGTTGCAACAGGTATACGCGTTACTCAGTTCTGCGCATTATCGGACGCGACCCTCTGACTTGCGCATGATCATGGAAAATCCTGATCTGCGAGTTGTGATCGCCAGCCGTGATGGAAATTTGATCGCTGCCGCTTTGCTCAATGTCGAAGGTGGTTTTACCGAGGAACTCTGTCGTGAAATTTTTATGGGGCGTCGCCGGCCACGAGGGCATTTGCTCGCTCAGATGCTGACGGCCCAGGCTGGCATTGAAAATTTCGCCAGTTTTCGTGGCCTGCGTATATTGCGAATTGCGGTAGTGGACGCCTGTCGCAGGCAGGGAGTAGGTAGCCAGTTGATCGCCGCCGCACTCGAACAGGCACAACAAAACAAGTTTGATTACCTCGGCGCCAGTTTTGCACTGGATCCGAGTAATCTGGAATTCTGGCAGCAAACCGGTTTCAGTCCGGTGCATGTCAGTTTTGCCTCGGGCAAGTCGACTGGTGATAATTCACTCGCTGTTTTGCAACCGATTTCGAGTGGATTAATCGGGGTCGTCAAAACCTTGCAGCAAAGAATAGACCAGCAATTAGCGACCTGGCTGACGCAGTTTCTAAAAAATCTTGATGTCGCAGATGTCACCGCGCTACTGAGATTCTCGAATTACCGTGGTGAAATGAATTCGCTTGAGCTCGGTGAAGTTGAAGCCTTTGCACGTGGCAACAAGGGTTTCGAATTGTGTTTCACGAGTTTACAGAAATTCTCCATGAATCGGATTGCCGAGGGTGATTTCGAGCCCGAGGCTATACTGGTCGAAAAGGCGATACAGAATCGTGACTGGTCGTTTGTGTCACGTGAATCGGGATCGGAAGGCCGTCGTCAGTTGCAACATCGATTGCGCAGGCTGATCGATGCGCTGATTAAAGCCTGATAACATTGTGTGCAAATGTGAGGTTATGATGTTCCAGGAAATCGTAGATTTTTGGTTCTCCGAGGAAGTCAGCAAGCTCTGGTATCGATCGACGTCCGAGTTCGATCAAATGTTGACTGATCGATTTGAAGAAACCTGGCAACAGGCTAGCCGGGGTGAGCTCGATCAATGGATGGATACGGCCGTTGGATGTCTGGCATTGACCATCGTACTGGATCAATTTCCACTCAACATGTATCGTGATTCTGCTTTGGGCTTTTCAACCGAAGCAAAGTCGAGAGAGGTAGCCAGGGTTGCCATCGAATGCGGCTTTGATACAACCCTGCCAATAGAGCAGCGTTCTTTTTTGTATATGCCGTTCATGCACAGCGAATCATTAGAGGATCAGGATATGGCATTACAGTTGTTTGACCAACAAGGCCTTGAAGGTAATTTGCATTTTTCCCGTCATCATCGTGCAATTGTCGAAAAGTTTGGGCGATTCCCGCATCGCAACAAGGCGCTCGGGCGTGACAGCAGCGCGGCAGAAGTTCAATATCTCAGTTCGAAAGAAGCCTTCACCGGATAGATCCTGTGCGGCAACGTTTAAATCGATACATCTGGAGCTATAACGCCAGCGATCCCGGCGTGGCGCGTTCGTCCTGGCGCCATTTCCTGCAGATCATTTTCATGGTCATACGTGA
>QIJI01000105.1 GCA_003231795.1 Gammaproteobacteria bacterium | reverse complement strand
ACCGCTGGACCTGAAAACGGTTCAGGACATAATCGAAGAATCGATGAGACGATTCTTTTTCATGAAATTTTTAACCTCACCATACCATTCCCTGGTTTCAGCGACATTCGGTAAACTCGGATCTTCGTCGGTCACTTCTTCGGGTCGGGGACGTAACCAGTCTGAAACATTGGACTCGGTTTCATCGATCAACATCAATTTTCCGCTTTCCTGACTGCGCTCCTGGTTAAACAAACTATGCGCGCGCCATATACAAACACTGGCCGCCATTAATTGACTCACTTTAGTAATTCTGCAGCGGCTTGAATTGTAACCTCCCTTTTTTAGGGCAAGATCGTTTTGCACGAACTGCTCTTCAGGCAGACCATGTAAGGTTAAAATAATCGACACGTTGTTACTCCATTGAAACTGGAACCCGACAAAGCTACTTTCACTTTTAGGCAACCATCCACCTGACTTGCGCTCAAACACCATTCCGGGTGCGAGGCTCATCGCATATTTCACCAGCGATTTCCCGATTACCGCTAGATGTTCCAGTTGCTGTGCTTCGTCAAATATACTCATGGGTCCTTATCCTGTATCCGCCTGCGTTACGACCGAAAAGATTCTGCTTTTCTAAAGTCCACATCCTGCGGCCTTTTGATTTGAAGCATTATCCAGGCATTAGTCGTTTTGTTCCCTCGCATTGCATTGCAAAGCTTTGCCGGAGTTTTATAAGGTTTGTCATTAAATACAAACTTGCCGTGCTCAAGCGTTGCCACCTGCCATTCGTCAAAGTAACGGGTACGCAATCGAGTTCCGGACGGCAAATCCACCTGGTCCCAGACGTAGCCCCCTTCCCGGAAATTGACTACTTTGTCGTGATCATCGGCGGTTCTTTCAAGAAAATTCTCGATCACATCATCAATCGCGACCGGATAATTTTCCTTGTATCGATCTATCAGCTTCAGCAGTAGATCGTTTTTTAGCGGAACATAAGTTGTATTTTTCATATTTACTCTATCGAGTACTTTAGAGTGCTTTATAGAGTAATCAAACGAAAGAGTGTTGTCAAGCACATGCTTGCATTGACTTTTTAATGTAGTTTCTAGGTTAGATACGGCCAGTCAGGTGACTGGCCAATTTTTACAAACGGGACAGGGCTTCAGCGACAGCGTTACCAAACTCGGAAGGTCTGACGATGATACCGATACCCGCTTCGCGCAGGATTTCAACCTTTTCGGCAGCTGATTCCCCCGTGCTGGTAACAATCGCACCGGCATGCCCCATGGTGCGTCCCCTGGGTGCAGTTAGACCTGCGATATAGGCCAGCACGGGCTTTTTCATATGATCGCGTGCAAATACGGCGGCTTCGGCTTCCTGTGGGCCACCAATTTCACCAATCATCACAACCATGCTGGTATCCGGGTCTTCTTCGAAACGCTCGAGATGATCGCGAAAAGAACTGCCATTGATCGGATCACCCCCGATACCAACACTGGTGGAGACTCCTATACCTTGCGCTTTCATCTGTGATGCAGCTTCATAGCCCAGCGTACCGGAACGACCAATCAGACCAACATCACCCTGCACGTATATATGTCCAGGCATGATACCCATCATTGCCTTACCCGGACTGATGGTACCGGCGCAATTGGGTCCGGTCAGTGTCATTCGTTGTTCACGTTTGTAACGACGCATGTAACGCTTTACCCGCATCATATCCTGCGCTGGAATACCATCGGTAACACAGACACAAAAACGTATGCCGGCATCCGCCGCTTCCATGATGGCATCAGCCGCAAATGGCGGCGGAACAAATACCGCGCTGGCTTCGGCACAGGTGTCACGCACCGCATCTTTGACCGTATTAAATACCGGTCGGTCGAGATGTTTAACACCGCCCTTACCCGGGGTTACCCCACCGACCACGTTGGTACCGTAGTCGATCATTTCCTGGGCATGGAAGCTACCGATGCGCCCGGTATAACCCTGAATGATGACGGCTGTCTTTTCGTCTAAAAATATACTCATCGGTGGCTACCTATGAAGCGGAACTGGATTGATGGGATTTTGCAGCAGCAACAGCTTTTTCGGCAGCTTCAGCAAGGTTGTCGGCAGTTATCAGATCAACGTTGCTGTCTGACAGAATCTGTCTGCCCATTTCTTCATTGGTACCCGATAGACGTACAACAACCGGTACATTCACTTCCAGTTTTTCCATCGCCTGTATGACGCCTTCAGCGACCCAGTCACAACGATTGATGCCGGCGAAAATATTGACCAGAATCGCATCCACGCCTGCGTCGGACAAGACCAGGTTAAACGCCTTGGTGACTCGATCAGGAGAAGCTCCGCCACCGATATCGAGAAAGTTGGCAGGTTCGCCACCGACATGTTTGATCATGTCCATAGTCGCCATCGCAAGACCCGCTCCATTGATAATGCAACCGATGTTACCATCCAGCCCAACATAACTAAGACCTCGATCAGCCGCATTCATTTCACGCGGATCTTCCTGCGACTTGTCACGTAGTTCTGAAATCTGCTGGCGCCTGAACAACGCGTTATCATCAAATCCCATTTTTGCATCGAGGGCAATAATACGTCCGTCGGTCGTTACCACCAGCGGATTGACCTCGACCATGGTTGCGTCGAGATCGCGAAAAGCACGATAACAGGCCTTTAGTGCCTTTACCGCCTCGGCCAACTGGCCCGGACCCATACCCAGGGCAAAAGCAATTTCACGCGCCTGAAAATCCTGCATGCCTACCGCAGGCTCGATCGGGACACGGATAATGCTATCGGGTTCGTTTTGCGCAATATCTTCGATATCCATACCGCCGGAAGCCGAAGCCACACACATAATGCGCTCGGAGGATCGATCTAGAACAAAGGCGAGATAGATTTCTCGTTCGATGTCAGTCGCTTCTTCAATGTACAGACGCCCGACCAATTTACCTTGCGCCCCGGTCTGATGCGTGACCAGACGGCGTCCGAGTAACTCGTTGGCCGCATCCAGAACTTCATTTTCGGTGCTGCAGATCTTGATGCCACCGGCTTTGCCGCGAGCACCTGAATGTATTTGCGCCTTGACTACCCATTTATCGCCGCCCAGTTCCTTGGCCCGATAAGCTGCCTGCTCGGGACTGTAAGCGAGCCCTCCCCTGGCAATCGGCATACCAAAATCAGCGAGCAGGG
>QIJI01000317.1 GCA_003231795.1 Gammaproteobacteria bacterium | reverse complement strand
AATACGCTATTGAAGTCATGCCCGCTCAAATTTTCAACCCGCGATTTAACCTCGAGCAATTGGGCGGTCCAGGGCAGAGGCGCGAGACGAATGCCCGAATAGCGATAGGACTTATCTCCATACCAGGCGCTGAGTCTGGGTTGCAGGTAGGGTTTGCCATAAACCCTGATCTGTTCCTGTCGCCATTTTGTGTGTTCAACCAGATGGCTTAAAAGCTCGGCATATGGAACGCCCAGATCGACCTGGTAGAAAATTGTCAGGTCGCCACCCGCTATTGGCAGATGCTCGGGACCGTTAGCCGGACCGAAATCCAGTTGTGCGGAGCGACGATTCCCCGGGATATTGTTTTGTTCACGCATCAACTTGAAATCAGATTTTCTTTTTCGCGTCGCGAAAAACCTTTAATTTCTGCTTCGCGCTGGCTGGCGCTGCTACGATCATGCCCCTGCTCCTGGTAAACCACGCGTACCGGACTGCGTCCGTTAAAATATCTGGCACCCTTTTTGCCACTTAAATGCTCATCGAATCGACGATCAACGTCTGTCGTAATTCCGGTATAAAGTGAATTGTCACTGGCTTCGATGATGTAAACCCACCATTTTTTAACGGGCTTCATGCTTGCCCAAGCGCCTTTATTTGTACTATTGCTACTGGATCGGAAAATCCTTTGACGCTGGTTTCGCGCGCATTTAATTTATAGTCCTGCAAGATTTCAGCAACCGCGGGGTCTTCGCTAAAAGCCTGTGACATGGTGATGTCACCGGCTTCACCCTGGCCTTCGAGCCTTGCGCTCAGGTTTACTACTTCTCCGTAATAATCGAGACGGTCGTTCAGGGTTACCGCGATACTGCTGCCCAGATGCAATCCAACCCGGATAGAAACTTCGTTATGCCCGAGGCGCCGGTTGAATTCCGGCATCGCATGTTGCATCTCGATGGCTGCGGCTAGCGCGCTATCCGGGGTCAGGTATGCCGCGTGAATACCGTCCCCTATCGTCTTGACAATACTGCCGTCGTGCTTGCGTACGATTGCGCTCAACACGGCAAAATGCTCGCGCACCAGGTGATAGGCTTCGGCATCGCCGAGGCGACCGAACATTTCACTCGACCCGACCAGATCGCTGAACATGAAGCTGATGTTGCGAATGCTAACCTCGTCTCCAGGGCGCAGCACCTGATCGGAGAATAAATCACGGAAGGCCTGCATCGTCATGACCTTTTCTGCGGTTAGCACATCGCGTAACCAGCTTTGCTCCTCGATTACGATGGTGCGGTGAACCGATCCGCGATTCGTCATTTTGATCTGGCCCTGCGGAGAGTCCCCGCCAAGCTCAATATTGCCTTGATGCAGTAGTATTTCCGGAAAACTCCCGCCGTTCCAGGTCAGCGCGATCTCGCCGCCGGCTTCCAGCGTACGTAGACGATAATCGCCGGCATCCAGCAGCAAGGGTAGTGATCGACTGCTATCCGCTTCGAGCGAACACTGTCCTTTAACATGCGGTGTTGTGCCGGGGCCAGAGCGACAGTAAAAGCCGTATTCCACTGACCGGATTGCCGGGCTGGGGCTGAAACTTAGTTCGACATTTCGCGCAAACTCCGAATCGAAATCAATATTGCAGGCATCGCAGTGCACGCCTTTGGGTAAATCGCTCATGTTCGAGATCTGTGAATTCGATACACGACATCGGGGGCACAGGATATCCCAGCGTGATTCGAGTAAACCACTACGCACCGATTGCAGGAATAATTCGACTACCAGTCTGCCGGGTACCTGCCAGCTCGATGCGATGGCGAGCGGGCGAATCGACCACAGGTCGACTTCCTGTTTTTGGTTGATGTAATCAATCAGCTTTTGCACCAGGCCATGATCATAGGGAGTTTCCGAGATCTGCCGGGCGAGCCTGGCTGTGCGCTTCAGCGAAGTCTGTGACGGCTGGTAGCGAGATACAAACAGACCCGGCTCTTCGGCACTAATCAAACGGTCGGCATCGGACAGAAGTCGGTTAATTTTTTCGTGATAAACCCCCAGTAATCGTCGGGCGATCAGGCTGCCGAGCCAATTTCGCGTGTTGAAGCGTAGCTCGATTTCGAGTTTGCTGCTGCTTTTGAGATCGTCGAGGGTGGCAACGGTGGTCATTTCGGCGATTGGTCCTTTATTCGTTATACGGCTTTGTTCGAACCAGTGATTGCTGATCCAGTTGACTGGGGGTTCCTCCCAGTTGATTTTGATGCCTGCGATTTCCGCGTGGCCAGTGATCGTTACCCTGCCATCATCCTGCAGTGTTTCACGCGCCTGATATTTTGGAAAACCGGTGGCTTCTCCCCATCGGGCCGTATCGGAGACAACTGCCCAGAGTTTGTCTACCGGATGCGGGAATTCGAAATGATAATTACGTGAAAGCAACATTGATGTTTGATTTACCTTAAGCACAGCCGGCCGATGAAATTGGAGTCTTCACCAAACCAGATAGATTGATCGTCTGCGTCGAAATACATGTGATGAATTGAGCCAATCGCAAGTTTTTGTTGCACGAATCTGCCGCCAATACTATCAGACAACTCGACTCTATAACCTGAACCCGAGCTTTTTCCGGCATACCACTATTCTCGGTGATTTTTAAGTCTTTGAAAATGGTGATAAAAACTAATATCACATTTTTCGTTTTAAAGATCCTCTGCAAAATACAGGAGTTTTGATGACGGTAACGATTCATTACAGCAGCGAAGATACCACTTCTCAGGCAGCGGGCCGGGTTGGTATTCGTAAACTGGTCGACGACTTCTTCGACTCTGAGATATTCCCCCTATACGAAGTAATATAGAGAAATTTCCTAAGCTAACCGGAATCGCATATAATCCTGATACAAGACTAAAGCGGCTATACCAACAACGAGACCAGGCACTGGGCATGGAAAATGCGTCAGATTCAGGGACAGAGATCGACGAAGCTGGTGCGGGTCAACTCACCATTTACGCTGATTTCAACTGTCCTTTTTGCTATGCGCTAAACGAGCGCATTCATGCGATGAGCCTTCAGACCAGGGTTGAGTATCGCAATGTTCAGCGTGCCCCCGGTAATTCCCAAATTCAGCCCGATTTCGAATTACTGAGCGACTTAACTACCGAAGTAGCCGAAGTACGTCGGCGAGCACCCTCGACCAGAATAAATGTGCCGATGATTCG
>QIJI01000010.1 GCA_003231795.1 Gammaproteobacteria bacterium | reverse complement strand
GGCCGGCAGCAACTTGTCCTGGCGTTTACAGCAAACCATCAGGTGTCCATTGGTCGTATGCACGAATTCACTACCATGGCGGCCCAGCGGTGGTACCCAACCTGAACGGGTAGTGTCCAGGCTGCCGCAGGGCACAAAACTGTGCTCTTCGAGCTGTCGCCCGAGGGTTTGTGCATCCAGCTCGAAAGGTTTGGTGAAGCTATAAAGCTGTAAATTTTTGAACCACATGGGTGGGATTTTCCTTTAACACAGGCGATGGGAGAATTTTCGAGCTGCGCAGTCTAACAGCATCGCTTCGAAAAACCATCGCCGACTTGTCTGGCATCCAGTAACGGCCTCTGGTGCCTTAACCTGATGAGCCATTTACAAACTACAGTATGTGATAGTATCTGATGACTTAACCCGAAAAATTCCGTCTCGGCAATCAATGGCAAAGGATCATCTATCTGGCAAACTTGCCGTCATCTTGCACGCGGATATCGCTGGTTCAACCCGGCTAGTAAAACAAGATGAACAACTAGCACACGAACGTATCCAGGATGCCTTTCGGCGCTTCAGCGACTCCATCAGAAAATACCACGGGCGCGTACAGGAGCTGCGCGGCGATGCACTATTGGCCGAGTTCGAACGTGCCTCCGATGCGGTTATGGCCACGCTCTCATTTCATTCTGGTCACTCCGATCACCTCGAAAAAATCGATGATGATATCCGACCGGAGATAAGAGTGGGTATCGCCCTGGGTGAAGTCATTATTGCTGACAGTACCGTAACAGGAGCCGGGGTGGTACTGGCCCAGCGGGTTGAACAACTCGCACCACCCGGCGGGTTATGCATTACCTCGGCGATTCACGAAGCACTGCCAGACCGGTTGCCTTTATCTATCGAAAGCCTTGGCGAGCAGGCACTAAAGGGATTTGAAGAACAGGTACGAGTTTACCGGGTACAACTCAGTGCGGGTGAATCGGTTCCACCACCGCAACCGAAAAGCCAGCGCCAGGTAACCTCTAAAAACGGGTGGCAGAAAGCCGCTTCTGTGATGGCCGTGCTGCTAGTCGTTTTTGCTGTTGGTTACTGGTCAAAATACTCCCTGCCACAAGAAGAACCGGCATCGATAGAGCGCATGGCATTCCCGCTACCCGACAAACCTTCGATAGCGGTACTGCCATTTACCAACATGAGTAACGATCCGGACCAGGAATACTTCGCCGATGGCATAACTGAGAATCTGATCACGGACCTTTCTAAAATTTCCGGACTGTTTGTCATCGCCCGTAACTCGTCTTTCTCATACAAAGGCCAGCAGGTAAAAGTGCGCCAAGTAGCGGAAGACCTGGGAGTGCGTTACGTGATGGAAGGTAGTGTGCAGCGCGCTGGTGACCAGGTGCGTATCAACGCTCAGTTGATCGATGCAACCACCGGTGGGCATCTCTGGGCTGACCGCTATGATGGCTCAATCACTGATATTTTCGCGCTGCAAGACCATGTGACCGCAAAGATTATGGAGGCTATGTCAGTGACCTTGACCCAACAGGAACTCGAAAACCTCGACTCAACTGGAACATCGAACACCGAAGCCCAAGACGCCTATTTACAGGGCTTATCCTTTTACCTTCGTAATACGCCTGCGGACAATGCAAAAGCAGAAACTCACTTCAAGCGTGCCGTTGAACTCGACCCTGATTTTAATCACGCATATACCGCGCTGGCCAAGGTTTACTACAAAGGCAGAGAATGGGAGTACGGCAATGCGATGGTACTTTGGTGGCGTAAGGCTCTCTTTCGGGCACACAGAACCCTGGCCAAAAGCGTCGGCGAAAATATCGCAGATGCTCACGTTCTTCGCTCCTGGATTGCCCTTGAAAAGCATCAGATCGAAGTCGCCCTGCGAGAGGCAGAGCGGGCTTTGGGCCTCAATACAAACAATGTTGACGCATTGAAAGCAAAAGCAAGAGCGCTGATCTATTCCGGCCAATACGAAGATGGACGAACACTGGCCAATCGGGTCATACGGCTCGATCCTGTCGTTATTGCCGAACCGCTATATCTGATTGGCCTCTCGCACTTTGCTACCGGCAGCTACGATAAATCTGTAAATTTCCTTGAACGGGCTATCGAGAATGATCCCGCGACAGCTAATTATGTTCGACTTTTAGCCGCGGCTTACGGTCAACTGGGTATGGAACAAGAGGCGAACAAGGCGTGGCGCAAATATCGGAAATCATGGAAACGAGACCTGGGACAATTCTGGATTGCCGCTGCGGTTCAGTTTTATCCTTTTCAGGACCGTGAAATATTACAAAATCTGGCTGATGGCTTTGACGCAGCCGGGGGGGTTGAACGCCCTCCATCGCGCTATTTGAAACTCGATCGTGAAACTCGGTTGTCCGGTGAGGAGATTAAAACACTACTGTTCGGGCATACAATCAAGGCGCAAGATTACTGGCTGGGCGACCCTTTTCGTCAGCAACGAACGATTGATGGAAAGGTTACACATTCGGGTGTTATCTCGCCCAAAAGCGCTGTCGAGCTCGACGGTGAGGAAGTGGGCGAAAGCTGGATTGAAGGTGATCGGCTTTGCGATCGCTGGTCTGAGGTGGACGGTGATCTCACTATCTGCGCATTGATTTTCCGTGATTCAGATAGCGGTCAAAATAATTATTACATGGTGACCGATACAGGCCCGCATCCCTTCTCTGTTGTGAATTAGTGGTTTGTGGCAAAAGTGGCCCATTGTTTTTGATACCAGAGCCTGGCTTGAGTGGCGGGTTCAACGGGTCGAGGGAAAGCCCTGCACCGACTCAATGAGTGGCGAGGCCTTCGAAGTCTCAGTGACGATTACACTCGGTAATAAAAAACGGCAAGGCTGCTGTCCGGCGCCGTTTTAAAATATCGCTTCGGACAGGTAAATCCCGGTTATCCGATAGCGCGGTGTTTTTTCGACTCTTCGGTCAACTCGATCTGTGTCTCGCCATCGTCGATTGATACGAATTCACTGGCAATAGCGAGCAGATCCTGAATCACATAGGTGTCACTACCAATAACCACCGGCTGATTCGGGTTCACATAGCCTTCGAGAAACTGGACCAGGGTATTGTTTTTCACCAGGAAAGTTCCGTTGGTCGAATCGAGGTCGCGAAGAAAGATTTTTCCGTCTCTTATCCTGATTTCGGCATGGTGTTTACTGGCAGTCG
>QIJI01000101.1 GCA_003231795.1 Gammaproteobacteria bacterium | reverse complement strand
CTCATCCTGGACTATTATTTCTTATTTAATTATAATTATAACAATATGTTATATTAATTCCTTGCCAGCAAAGCAAGTATCGGGGGCGCTTATCCAGAAAATACTATAGCAAAATATAATTATGTAAATATTTCCGATATCACCGCATCCATTTACGACGAAATCCCTGAATCTCTTCGTCACTAAAAAAGTAACGCGTATATTTCGAGTCATACATCCTGTCGATATAGCTTTCCGGCAACCGAATGGTGCGTTTGAACGCACTGTATAGGGGCGCGTAGACCTTCTCGCTCGCCACATTTGTCTGGATCAGCGAAAAACCATCGATATCCAGAAATTCCTTAAAAGCGCTTTCAGCGCATTGGTTTAGATTGTCGAGTCGGATCAGTAGCAGGTCGGCGCGATCCCCCTGATAAATCCCGTATCCTTTTTGTCTCGGGAAATCTCCGTTATAGACATCCAGATCGAATACGGTTTTTACTTCGTCGTCAAAGTAGCCAAGTGGTCGGTCGTGCTGCAGCCGATCAAAGAACAAGGCAATCAGCGGTTCTACGTTGTCCAGCATTACGTCGGTATCGATAGCGTAGTAGTCGGACTTTATCGCATACCCGCCCCCATCCGGTTTTTCCGTGACTTCAAGATTTTCAAAGAATGTTGAAATATTGCGCGCTATCGGCTCCCTGACCAGGGTGATTATTTTCCAGCGACGATCCTTCTTCTGTATCTGTTCGTACAAAAACTCATACGTCCATGGCCTTTTCAGTAATGTTTCTTTTTCGGTCCCGAAGTATCGACGACGCTGACGCCTGATCTCGGCAACTCTGACTGGATTAAGAAAATGCACATGGTAAAAAGACTGCTTCAATCCAAGCGCGCTTAACGACACCCGTATAGTGCTCGAGCCTACTTTCCCCATCTGATAATCAATAATCGGCTCCCCGCTGGAGGCCTGTAACTCCCGCTTCAGATGCCGCCTCCAATTTAGCCGGGAAAGAAAATAACTCCGGGCAACTGCATATTTCAAAAATCCCTTCAACAATTCAGCGCACCCTTATATTAGGACTTCTTTGGTCAATCTACCGCAAACCAGGCAATCGCGACACTTTTCCCGGCAAACCTGACAATCTGTTCACGCGTGTTGGTATGCCCTCCCATGTACGACCCGGGTGGGCACCAGAAATGCCCGCTTGAGCTGATCGTGAGCGGTCCATGAGTTTGTCGACCCTGTATCTATCTACTTTAATTCTCCGGAATTCCAGGCTTTGGATAAGCGCGTTTTTGCATGTGGCATTAAAGTCGTCAGTCAGCGAGCCCGTCGGCTACTAACTGGACAGTTGCGGCATTCCAAAGCACTTCAGATTGAGGGTTGGAATAAATCAGTTTGCGTATGTCCCGCTCATCGATACAGTCGACCCAGACCGCTCTGTGCATGTCATCCAGCAAAACAACCTCCCAGAACCGGATCATATCTGCTGCTTCGCTCCCGGCCGCAGAGGGTCGTCCGCAGGCAAGACCACGTTTTACCCTCCGCATTAAATTCGCAAGGATGCGTCCACCCAATGGGCTTTTTGAGCTGTGTTGATCGACGTCAGACTCGTATCCCAGCCCTTTCAGCTCCCCCGCCAGTGTCAAGGCCAGATCCTGGATGAACCGGTCCGAACGTTTGTCCTCAAGATCAAGATCCCAGTAGGCCCGGATGAGTTCCTTATCGAGCAGCGGCGTCCATGTCCAGTACATGGGATTTTTCACCGAAAGCATATCACCACCCCAGCGAAGGCAGGAGTTTTGCCAGAAAAATATATCCAGCCATTGGGCAACTGTCGCCTGGTCAGTGCCAATGTCTGTCGAAAAGTCATCCCATCTGGCCTCCAGCAGCGCCCTGCCCTCTGCGCCTAGCGGGACCGACTGATCCGCTGCAGCGAGCAGAATTTTTCGCCCGATCGAATAGTCAGACGTATTAAATATTTCGAGCCCAGTAGCATTATGGTAATAGTATCCACGGCCAATTTCTCCACCCAGCCCGTGAAAAAGCTGCAACCTCTCGCTATTTGCCGGCTTACTGTCGACAAACTGATTGTAGGCACGAACATGCCGAAGAACCTCAACACCTTCGCTCATATCGGACCACAGCCGCAAGCGATCGATGGTCTTGCCAAACCGGGCCATGGATACCCTGTCGGGGGTGTGTCGGTGTGAAAGGCCCAGTCGCTGTGCGACCTTTTGACCGATGACAACATCGCGGCAATCCGCTGCGCCACCGGTACTTATTACGCCTTTATAGCCGGCTCTTTTTGCTGCGGCTGCGATACAGCGGCTGTCTCGCCCGCCGGTAATGAGAATTTCAGGGTTGGTGCTGTAATTCAGCTGGCGGCTAATCCTGGTAACCAGACGATCGGCACAGCCTGCCAGCATTTCTTCACGGCTGCGCGTACGACCTCCAGGCTGCACGTATTCAGCCAACGTTGCGTACCGCGACAAGCGTGGCTCCGCACCAGGGACTATAACGACCTGGGATCGCTGTGGTACGCGCTGGACGTGTTCAAACAGGGATGCATTACTGTAATTATAACCGTAGGCCAAATATACGTTGCAGGCAGCCGCAGAAACACGTTTCGCATGCCCCACCATAGCGAGGATCGGGGCTGCCCGACTTCCGGCCGCCCAACCATAGGGCCCCCGGGTATACCAGAGCGTCGGGCATTCTGTCGCTCCGGTGGTCAGGCAGACTTTGTCTGCAGCATTGTCCCAGGAAATAACATAGAAACTGCCATCCCAGCAACAGACCTCAGATGGCGATGAAGCCAGAATATCCAGTGTGCTACGAACCTCTCGGTCATCCCATTCCCTACCCAGGTAGTTTTCACACACACCGTTCCATACCAGGCCACCATTGGCGTCCTGGATCCAGGAATCCCAGCCGATAACACCTGAATTGCAGTACAACTGACCAATAAATATATTGCCATGTTGCTGGATTCCGGCCGAAACTGTGATACCCCACGCAGCAGAATAGGTTTCACGTTGCTGCTCGATAATGCGCAAGAACTGAACGCGCGCAGCAGCTGTTTCTATACCTTCTGCGCACCACATGAAACTCAAATACACACTGGAATACCTTTATCAGCAAGCGCTGGAATACAGAGTCGTATAGCTTGAATACAGGAAGAATAAATGCCTTTTTTCCTTACGTCCACTGGT
>QIJI01000099.1 GCA_003231795.1 Gammaproteobacteria bacterium | reverse complement strand
AAGATTTGTCAATGACTAAACGTGGTCAAACTGAAATCAGGCAGTCGTACAATGACCCGTTAACTGGAGGAAGGTGAAATGATCAAGTCGGTGCAAAGTTTTGTTGTTCGCGTGAGCCTGGCGCTCATGTTCGCAATGTTTAGCTCAACCGCAGCGCGCGCAGAGGTAACACTCGAAATGGCATATATGCCGATTGTGCCCTGTAGCCAGCTATTCGTAATCGAGGGTATGGGCTGGGCCAAGGAAGCCGGCATTCATCTCGAACTCACACGCTTCCCAAATGGCCCTGCAATCGTGCAGGCGATTGCCTCGGGGAACATGGATACCATGTGTTTCGGAATCGGTCCGGCGATGGTCACGCGCGCTAAAGGCATCAAGCTCAAAGTCATTGCCGCCGGTATCACCAATCAGATAGCCGTTATCGCTCAGGGAGATCTGGTCGATTATTTTGCGAAATATGACAATGGTGCCGACGCGTTGCGAGCCTTCACCAAAGACAAAGGTCGCAAGCCCAAGATAGCCAGCTTCCCGAAAGGGTCTGTTCCTGACACTGTCACCCGTCACTGGTTACTGCGCTCTCTCAAAATGGACCTCGACGAAGTCGAGCTAATCGGCATGGGTGCAGCCCGTGTTCAACAGGCACTTTTGTCTCGTTCGGTAGATGCGGCCGGAATTCTTGAACCGATTCTTACCATTGTCGAAAGCAAGCTGAAGGGTGCAAAAGTGATTGCTCGAGCCAGCGACATGATGGATGGCCAGCCAGGTTCTACTATCGCTGCACGCGAAAATGTCATTGCTGAACATCGCGATGCACTGGTCAAGCTGGTTGAACTACATATTAAAGCAACCAAACTGTTACAGAACGATCCTGCTGCCGCCGCACCCTTCGTAAGGGACTTTATTGCCAAAGGGTTGATTGATGTCGGCACGATTCAGAAGTCACTGGAATCACCATCGTCCAACTTTGCAGCCGATCCAAACACGATTCTGAAAGAAACCGAATACATGGCCGATTTTCAAAAAAGCGAGAAAATCAAAACTAAGGTTTCTACAGACGGCCTGTTTGACCTGACCATTTATCGGGATGCGGCCAAGAATCTTGGGATGTGATTCCAGCGCCAGGGCGCGATCTCTCAACGGAATCACCCGATGACTTCCGCCAAGCGATACCTGCTGTCTGCCTGTGGATTGGCGGGCTTTTTGCTGCTGTGGGAAGGCTTCGCACAAAGTGGTTTGATGGAACCGCATCTGTTGCCCCCGCCATCCACGCTGCCGGCGACATTGATTTCCGAAATTCGACTCGGCATATGGCAGGAGATGGTATTGGCCAGCCTGAGTCACTATACCATCGGTTTCGTAATAGGCTCGCTGTTGGGAGTGATTCTGGGGGTGTCGGTAGCCCTGTTTCCTCGAGTCGAAGCCAGCCAGGCCTGGTTGGCCCGGATGTTTCGTCCAATCCCGCCGCTGGCCTGGATACCATTTGCGATCATCTGGTTCGGCATCAGCGAAACCGCTGCAGCCTTCATCATTTCAATCGGCATATTCTGGATCAACTATTTTACTGCTATGACCGCGGTACAGGCGGTGGACAAGGACCTGATCGAGGTAGCGCGTGCTTTCGGGCATCGCTCGATGTATGCATTGTTACGCAAGGTTATCCTGCCGGGGGCAGCCCCCGGCATTCTGTCGGGATTGCGCGCCGGGCTGGGCCAGGGCTGGATGACGGTTGTCGCGGCAGAACTGTTCGGAATCCCCGGGATCGGCCAGCGCATGATCGAAGCCTCGGGACTGCTCGCCAGCGAAGTCGTGGTGCTTTATATGTTCTCGATTGCTTTTCTGTATGGCGTTAGCGATTATCTGTTTGTTCGAATCCAGACCAGGTTGCTCGAATGGCAACGGTAATCCATACCGAGAACCTGGCCGTCAGTTTTGACGGCGTATCGCCGGTTTTTGAAAAACTTGATCTGGCCATCGAGCAAGGCGAGTTCGTCACGCTGGTAGGTGTATCCGGTGCCGGCAAGTCTACCCTGTTACGCGTAATTGCCGACCTGATTCCCGCCTTCAGGGGCTCGGTACGTGTCGATACCCCCGCAAATTCCAGCCGTCGGCCAATCGCAATGGTGTTCCAGGCGGCCAATTTAATGCCCTGGCGTCGCGTCCGTGACAATATTACGCTGGGGCTCGAAGGCATTGATGTTTCGGATGAAGAGAAAACCGAACGCGTACGCTCGACTCTCGATCTGGTTGGATTGAGCGCTTATGCCGAGCGTTGGCCCTATCAATTGTCCGGCGGACAACGCCAACGCATAGGAATCGCCCGAGCGCTGGCAGTAAATCCCGACATTCTGTTGATGGATGAACCTTTCGGCGCACTCGACGCGATCACCCGTAATGCACTTCAGGATGAATTGCTGCATATCTGGAAGGAAACCGGCAAGTCAGTTTTATTCGTCACTCACGATATCGAAGAGGCCGTATATCTGGGTGACCGGGTTTTGCTACTCGGTGGAGAACCCGCACAGATAATCAATGAATATCATATCGGTATCGACCGGGCCGAGCGTCGTGGAAGCGAGGCATTCCTGCATGAAGTAGATAAGGTCCGAAATGGGTTACAGGCCGCAATTGATGCCGCTTCGTCCAATCACTAAGCTGAGGAGTCGATCCGAATGGCGGTGACACTGAACGAGCGTCCTATCTTCATCATCGGCTCCGAGCGTTCAGGTACGACGCTGATTCTTGCAATTCTTGCCTGTCATCCACGTATCGCGGTACCCGAAGTAACCTGGTACTACCCGCGTTTCCGCCCTTATCTGCATACCTATGGTGACCTGGGTGACGATTACAATTTCAACACCCTTGCCCACGAAATGGCAAACGGACTGCGAGTGCCTTACTGGCGCATGTCTGATATTAATCCGGCAAGCTTCGGCGACGAAATTTCCAAACGGGCGGCTGAAATCGAACGATCTTTTGCCGGTATTTTTGCGGCGATGTTTGACCGCTATTCGGGTTATGTAAACAAACCACGCTGGGGTGAAAAGACACCGGGCAATGTGTTTTATATCGAACAGATTTTACGCGACTTCCCGAATGCACAGTTTGTATACATCTATCGTGACTGCCGTGATGCCAGCGCCGAATTCATTGATTCCCAGTTTGGCCCCACCGACGCTTACAGTGCCGCAGTCATGTGGCGTGACGG
>QIJI01000045.1 GCA_003231795.1 Gammaproteobacteria bacterium | reverse complement strand
ACGCGATATTGCAAATCAAATTACGGAACTGGAAGTTAGACATCGGTCTAATCTGTCGGCGTTGCAAACTGAACAAATTCTACTCGCGCTAGCACAGGATGAAGTCGAACGCCTGGTAAAGCTTCAGGCACAAAACCTCAGCACCGATACCGCGTTGAATAGTGCCCGCAGCGAATTGGGCCAACAACAGCTAGCGCTCGTGTCACGCGAGCTTGACGTTAATAGTTACCCTGCTCGATTACAGATTCTACAGGCGCGCCGCGACCGTGATCAGGCGCTGCTGAATCAGGCACAACTGGCGATGTCACGAACCGACATTCGAGCCCCTTTTAACGCCATTGTTAGCGAGGTATCCGTTGCGGCAGGCGATCGAGTCGCTCTCGGACAGGTTCTGATATCGTTGTTCCCCGTCGAAAATCTGGAAATCAGGGCACACCTCCCCAGCGTGCATATTGCCTCGGTTAAACAGGCCATTCGCAGTGGACAGAAACTTCTGGCAAGGGTAGATAATCGACCGGAACTGGAACAGTTTACGCTGCACCGACTAGCCGGAATTGCCGCAGCAACCGGCATCGATATTTACTTTAAAATTGAAACTGGCTCAGTGCAATTACGCCCTGGTGAATTGTTACCGTTACAGTTACAACTACCCGTTGAATCCGGTGTATTTGCAGTGCCCTACCAGGCGATCTACGGAAATTCACGAATCTACCGGGTCGTTGACGAACGACTGCAGGCGGTCAATGTTGTTTCGGCCGGACAGGTTAAAAATAGCGACGGTAGTGTTCAGGTATTAATTCGCAGTGACGAAATTGAGCCAGGAGATCGGATCGCGATCACTCATTTACCAAACGCAATTTCTGGTCTGAAGGTGAAAGCTAATGACGACTAGCTTGCTTGGCGTTTTCGCTCGTCATCGGGTCGCGGCCAATCTGATAATGGCGATGATGATTTTGTCGGGCGTCATCGCTTTACAGAAACTTAATGTGCAATATTTTCCAAACTTTGCTCTTGACCGTATTGCGGTAAGAACAATCTGGAGCGGTGCCAGTGCCGAGGATGTCGAACTGGGATTAACGATACCACTGGAACAACGACTACGCAGTATCGATCGTTTGAAAGAGACCACATCAACCTCGGCAACCGGTGTTTCCGCGATAACGCTTGAATTCGAAGAAAACACCGACATGGGTCTGGCGCTGGACAATGTCAAGAAGCAGGTAGACGAGTTTAACAATCTGCCAGAAGACGCGGAACAACCACAGGTTTCACAACTAATAAGGTATGAATCGGTTGCCCGGCTGTTGATCAGCGGTTCAGGTCAGATCGATGAATTGCGCCTTCTGGCCCGGCGATTTGAACGGGAACTGATCTCCGCCGGTATCGACAAAATAGATATTTTCGGCTTGCCAGGTCAGCAGATTCAGATCGAACTGGCTGCCGAACAAATGCAACGTCTGGGTATAGACCTGCGGGAACTGGCAAATCGCATCAATGCCGATAGTCGGGATTTGCCCGCCGGCCTGATTGGCGAAGAAGACGGTACCCGCGAAATTCGCAGCCAGAGTCAGCGACGATCACCACAGGACTTTGCCAATCTGGCGATAGTCAGCGACACAGACAAACGCATCTATCTGGGCGATATAGCAAATGTAAAGCGCCAAAATCTACCGAGCTCTCCGACGATCACTGTGGGTGACAAGAAGGCAGTGGTTATGATCCTGCGCCGCAACGAAACCGGTGACTCGCTGGAATCGGCGGAAATCCTGCAAAACTGGCTCGAAAAAACCCGACCCCAGCTTCCCCCCAACATCATAATCGAAGTTTTCAATGAGCGTTGGCAATTGATCAAGCAGCGCATCACGTTGTTGCTCAAAAACGGAGCCGGTGGTCTTGCCCTGGTACTGTTAATCCTGTATCTCTTTTTATCCGCTCGTGTTGCTTTCTGGGTTGCTGTCGGAATTCCGGTTTCATTCATGGCAACGCTCGCGATACTTTACCTGGCTGGCGGATCTATCAATATGATCAGCCTGTTCGCACTCATTATGGCGCTCGGAATTATTGTCGACGACGCCATCGTGGTTGGAGAGGATGCGCAGGCCCACTTCGACATGGGCGAAGACCCACTGATGGCTTCCGAAGGCGGCGCGCAGCGCATGTTGGCACCCGTCATGGCATCGTCGCTAACCACAATTGCTGCTTTTCTACCGCTGATGCTGATCGGCGGACACATGGGAAATATCATGCGGGCAATTCCACTGGTCATAGTTGCGGTAATAATCGCTTCGCTAATTGAGAGCTTTCTGGTCCTGCCAGGACATCTGCGCCATGCCTTTGTCATGGGACGCGATGTCAAAGAATCGCGTATCAGGAAAAAGCTCAATCAAGGGTTTGACCATTTTCGCGAACACTGGTTTCGGCCGCTGGTACGACTCGCAATCGAATTTCGCTGGACCACAATCGCGACCGCAGTCGGCTTTTTTATTTTTGCAATCGGACTCTTCGCTGGCGGTAAGATCGGGTGGCAATTTTTCCCGTCCCCTGAATCAACTACGGTATACGCAAACGTTCGATTCGTCGCGGGTACTTCTCAGGATGTGGTTGATAAATACCTGGTTGAAATCGAAAAACATCTGATAGACACCATTAATGACATTGACGAAACGGTGGTTGCCACTTATTACACCGTTCATGCTTCATCGGTTGGTCACGGGGGGCGCTCGATAACCGGTGAACGCATCGGTTCAATCTATGTCGAGTTAGTGGGCTCGGAGCAACGCGAAACTGATAATCCAAGCTTCATCAAAAACTGGCGATCTCGGATCAAGGTTCCCGCGGGAGTCGAGAATTTTCAGATCACGTCACGATCGGTGGGTCCATCCCGACGATCGCTCAATGTACGACTTACCAGTCCGGATCTTTACCAACTCAAGGCTGCTGCGCTCGATCTGGCACAAACACTGGAGTCTATAGCGGGTGTCAGCGCTGTCGATGATGACCTGCCATACGGCCGCGAGCAGTTAATTTACGAACTGAGCCCAGCTGGAGAAGCACTCGGCCTTTCCATTACCGATATCGGACGTCAGTTGCGCGCAGCATACGATGGAATCGTGGTACAACGATTTCAACAGGGAGCAGATGAAATTGAAGTGCGCGTGCAGTTACCCGACGCCGAACAGCGCCGTCTGGGAAGCTTGCCGCAACTACCCATCCGCTT
>QIJI01000256.1 GCA_003231795.1 Gammaproteobacteria bacterium | reverse complement strand
ATCTGGAAAGCGGCGAGAATCTTTTCGGGGGTGATCAACTGCGTACCTATCCGACTCAAATTCGTGGTCAGGATATCTGGGTCGAGATCATCGATCCTCCTTACGAGCAACGTTACCAGTCGATCAGTAAAAGTTTACACGATGCCTTCGATGACTATAGCTACGATCGTGTTGCGCGGGAAATTGCGCGTCTCATTAAACTGGGTGCCGATCCACTGGATAGTTTAAGGATGTCGATCGACTGGTCGTGGCAGAAACTGGAGTTCGGCTGGACCCACGCGTATGCCGGAATGGCGGACTGGTTAAAGCTTTATCATGAGAATGACGGTGACGCCGAGTCGCAGTTGGTTTGTCTGGTAGAGAGCGTTACGCATGTGGCCTATGACGTGCTGCGCGAATCCGATTTTCTATATTCTGATCTGGTCACTGCATTTGATGAGCCCGGTTTTCTGGATGCAATCGAACAGGAAAATGAACAGGCTGCGATTGCCGCTATTCGCGGTGGAATTCGGGACGGGATGCAATTCGAAGATTTCGAACCGGCGCTGTCACGTGCCGCGCTGGCCCATTATAACGATTTCGGGCATTCGATTATCTATGTGACCAAGGCGGAAACGCTGATCCAGGAACTGGGTGCATCAGTGCTAGAACCTGTGCTCTTGTCGCTGGTACGGGGATTCATCTTTGCGTCTCGCGAAGACAAGATCCCGGAGTTCCGGTCCTATGCCGGGATGCCTGGAAGTTGGGGGCAGGGTGATGCCAAACCGAAGGTCGAAATGTGGCGACACAAAAGCATCAATAAATCGATGCAGGTGACGATTGCCTGTAGCCAGAGTCCGGCCGAGGAGATTTACCGGGCGCTGCTCATGGCAAACGCGATTAACTTACTCAGTTTTGATATTAACCAGCAGGAAAAAATTCACGTGAGTGTATCCGGAAATGTGGGCTGGCTGGACTTTACTCATGGGGTGACATTCGCCAGTGCAGTGCGCCAGCAATGTACCCGATTCCCGGATCTATGGCCGCAGGGGTTATTACAAATGGCCTGTTTCAACGGTCGTAACGCAGGATTCACCACCGATGAAATCGATCTCGATAGCTGGAAATCGGACGACCCCAAGCGGCAAATGGAATCCTTGCTTGAACAGGTGTTAAATCATCACGAAGCTGAACACATCGTATCGGTGCATTTGTTAAAAATGGCGTTGTCGGTTCGAGAAGAAATCAAACTGCTGGGGCAAGAGGATGCGGAAATTCTGTTGGCGGCATTGAATCGTTTTTTTAATTCGCCTTTAAATCGCCGGCAGTCACGGCGCACGGCATACCAATCCCTCCAGTTCGTTGCAAAAGAGTAATCTGGGAGCATCTCTAAAAATGCCCTTTAGTTGATTCAATTAGCTATAGCTGCGTTTTTTCCAGTAGCTTTTTGCCTTGTTCGTCGATTATTTGCCGTGCCTTGACAATCGAATGTTCGATTGCCGCGTCGTGACCGCTGTTTTGATCAGCGCGAATATACCGAATCCGCCTGGTTTCACCGTCCAGTTCGCCGCTGATGTAACCCGCCGTTCGAAACTTGCCATCTTCGTTAATCGGGGCTGCTTCGATGGTAAAACCTTTATAAGCTACCGGATCAGCAGCCTTTGCCTCGCTTGATCCACCGCTAAACAGTGATTTGAACAGATTTCCGAATGCCATAAGTGTTCTCGATTTATGGTTGAATGGATGATCATAACAGACAACCCAGGGCGATTAAAAACTGCTAAAATGAATCGCGCTACAGTTGATGGAGGTCAAGATGAAAATCCAGATTGCCGTTTTCACCCGCAATATGCTGCTGGGGATTTGCCTGATTTACTCACCCGTTGCCCTGTCTGATCAAACTGACACCCGCCTGGATGACCTTTTTATCACCTTGCAAAACAGCGCTGATGTGGCGCAGTTACGTGATGCCGAATCCAGTATTTGGGAAATCTGGTTTGAAAGCGGCGAAGCGGAAGTTGACAAAATGATGCTTGAAGGCCGCAAAGCGGTTGCAGCCCGCGAGTATGCAATTGCTGAAGAAATTTATTCTCAGGTTATTGATCGGCTGCCACGTTATTCCGAGGGCTGGAATCGGCGTGCCACGATCCGTTACTACCAGCAAGATTACGAAGGATCGTTACAGGATATTCGCCAGACGCTGGCGCTTGAGCCGCGTCATTTCGGCGCTATCTGGGGGCTCGGTATGATTCTGGGCTGGCAGAAGGAGTACAGCTCAGCCATTATTGCCTTCGAACGCCTGCTTGAATTAAAACCTAACGCGGGTGATGCCAGGCCACGCATCGAAATGTTGCGTCAGGAAATGCAAAAAAACGTCATTTAGCCCGGGCCGTTCCTCCCAACGTCATTACGGCAGTTTATGCATTGTCCGGGTTAAACAAGTCGCTCGAGTTGGCTAATGCTGAGGCGATACACGCTACTTTCAATGCAACCATCGGTGTGCAAGTCGAGTCTACGGTATCCAGGCGGTCTGTCGTCGATGGCAAACTCTTCATTGCCGGGTTTAAATTGAATACAGGAAGAGGGTGTCGACATCCATTTAACATCACCGATATTGCGCTGTGATTCCTGGTGGACGTGGCCCCACAAAACGCCCCTCAGATGGGTATGCTGACTGAGTCGCTGCCGCAGTTCTTCGTCATTTTTCAGGCCCTTGTCGTCAATCCAAAAACTACCGGCCGCGCGCGCCTGATGATGCAAACATACCAGCGCATGTTTGTCGGGACAGGATTGCAGGGCCTGGTCGAGAAAATCCAGTTGCGATGCGCTGATATGACCGTGGGTCATGTCGGGAAGGGTTGAATTCAACATCACAATCTGCCAATGGTCTGACACTACATGCTTCGATGGAACCACCCGTTCAGCCCGGAAGTGTTGCTTCATGGTTTCGTAATGATCGTGATTTCCGGGAATCCAGCAGGTCGAAAAACGGTAACAATTAAAAGCATCGGCAAGATATCGATATGCTTCGGCTGAACCATCCTGTGCCAGATCGCCGGTTGCCAGTAACAGATCAAATTCAACCTCACTGGCATCGATCAAACCACAGACAGCTTCGAAGCTTTCCCGGGTATTCATTCCACGCAGGCATGCATGATTCAGCATTGGCAAAAATATGGCAATCGGTGATTTGAGCAAGCCGCAGTGGTGCAGACGGTTTGGTTTTTAAAATCAATGGAGAACGATCAAATTGCAAGGTCATCATTTTTAAGCCGCTGGGTGGTAGGGATATTAACGCAATTTCTACTACTGCGATTAAACTGCTTTAACAACAACTCCAAGAATCCGGTTTAAATTCAACGTCTATCCTGTTACCGATGCAGAACTATGCTGTGCTGTAACCACCATCGACCAGGAAATAAGCGCCACTGCAATAGGCGGATGCCGCGGATGCCAGGAATACTGCCAGGCCCACCAGGTCGTCGGATTCTCCGATACGGCCGAGTGGAATTTTCGACAGGAAACGCTCCAGGGTCTTGTCGTCCTGCCACAATGT
>QIJI01000494.1 GCA_003231795.1 Gammaproteobacteria bacterium | reverse complement strand
TTTATACCAGACGCGACGAAACAATACGAAATGCCCGCTGTCGAGCTGAGCAAATTCCATCGCTTCGACTTCACTTTCGAAAGTCTCGATCCGAATTGCCTGCTGGCTCAACAATGGCTCGTCAACGAGCTTATCGTCCACCGAATCTGCAACGCTGCCAGCGAGGTTATTGTCTCGCTTGATCAACGCCTGGGGCAGGTTTACCTGTTCTTTACGCAACCGCTTTTCTGCATTCTTCTTCTTCGCGCGTCGCTGTGGCTCCGACTCGAAAGCGGCAGCCACTTCGTAGCTATCTTCCAACATCAGGTCTTTAACCTGACTCGAAGGCGCTTTACTTTCGGCGGGGGAGGACAGCTTACGCGAGGTTAATTCGTCGAAAAACGACTGTCCCGCACTACTACTACCAGTATCACTATCTTCGCGAATATCTCTGGCATAATCCAGGCTGAGATTGTCGATCTCGGAAGCCAGATCCAGACTTTCGAGCTGCTCCTGGTCAACTATTTCAGTCTCCGGCGAGGCTGTAAATTCACTTTTCCGGGTTAACTGGTTTTGATCGAGAATTCCGCGGATTCGTCCGACCTGCCGCTCGCGCTGTTGTAGTTCGGACGAAGAGATGCCGTAACTTGCTGCATTTGCCTCCGGTACGATTGGAGAGTGTAGCTGCCCCGAAGCATCGACCTGAAAATAGCCCAGTAATCCCGGCAATTCAGACACAAGCGGAAATTGCGACAAAGGTGAGCGTTGCAGGAATGCGGAACCATCACTGCCGGCAACATTCAGGAATTCATAGTCACTGATCGGGCGGTTTTCTTCGCGCTCGATTATCTCGCCAAACCCTGCATCAATGCGCAAGGTCAGTTCCCGCGCCAGTTGCTGGTACTGATAAAATACCTCCCATTTCAACTGCCCGTAAGCCTGGTAGACCAGAATCGAAGTGGGTAGCGCCAGTGCCAGAAAAAACAGCAGTAGCCAGATTGTCAGACGGCGACGCGTCATTCGTTTTCAATCATTAAACGGTAACCGGCACCACGTACCGTAATAATGGTCTGCGGACTGGATGGGTCAGATTCAATTTTGCGGCGCAGTTTGGCAATATGAATATCGACGGTGCGGGTTTCGATTTCCATATGATTGGCATATCCCCAGACGCGCGCGAGTAGCTCCTCTCGCGAAACCGGTCTTCCCGACTGTGCTGCCAGATGCTGCAAAACATCCATCTCGCGGCGGGTAAATACAATTTCACCGGCGCACAGATTTTCGGTATCGATGACCATACTATTATTTAACCTGATTTCTTTTGCCGCATCTTCAGTGGTACCGGAGCGGCGTAATACGGCTTGCACCCGCAGCACCAACTGGGTTACCGAAAATGGCTTGGCAACATAGTCATCGGCACCAAGCGTCAGCCCCTGCACGATATCTTCATCGCTCGATTTGGCGGTTAACATGATCACCGGCTGCTGGCGGTCCTGTTGACGAATTCGGTCACAGATTTCAAATCCATCGATTCCCGGCAACATTACATCAAGCAGAATCAGATCAAACTGACCGCTTAAAGCCTTGTTCAATCCATCCTTGCCGTGTTCGGCCGTATCGACGTCGTAGCCGTGATACACAAACACATCGACCAGGCCGCTGCGAATCGCTTCCTCATCTTCAACAATCAATAATCGCGCTTTTTGCGCCATCGTTTTCCTGCCTAATTTAAGTTGCTTTCAATCCTAGCATTCCAGTGCTGCACCTATGTAAATTTTTTGTAAACCAGCCGGCCCATGTTTTACCAAAGCCTGCCTGTTTTAAACGACAGCCCTGAACCAGAATTATCGCATCATTAACAAACCACGGAGCTAACCCATGGCACTGGTAACACGACTGACCCGGCTATTTCAAGCCGACTTCCACGCGGTCCTCGATCGAATCGAGGAACCGGATCTACAACTCAGACAGGCCGTGCGCGAAATGCAATTTGCGCTCGATCACGACCGCCAGCGTTTAAAACTGCTGCAACACGAAGTCATCCAGTTGGACAAGGCGAAAGAAAACGCGAGCAAAGCATTAAAGGATTTCGATGAAGAACTCGATATCTGCATCAGCGCCAAAAAAGACGATCTGGCGCGCGATCTGATTCGACGCAAATTGGTCACTGAAAAACAGTCGCAGGCAATTCAGCAACAAGCCGAAACACTGGATTCCCAAATGCAGTCCTTAGGCAAACAAATCGATGAGCAAAGCCAACAACTAACCAGTATGAAACAAAAACTGGAATTACTGGTCAGCGACGAAAACTCCTTCTCAACCGGTATCAGTCAGATCGATGCCATTCGAAACGAAGAAATTGAAATTGCGCTGCTGCGCGAAAAAGGGCGGAGGGTAAAGACATGAAATCTCCAGGCATTGTAGACGGTATTCTGGTCGCGGTAATGATCGCGCTGGGCGCAGGCACGGCCAGCCTGATTCTGGGTAGCTTCATCATTTACGCAACCTTGTTCAATCTGCTTTTGAGCGCCGCATCGCTGGTTTACCTGCTCTATCTACTTAAACGCAGTAGCGCTCGTATCGGTCGCGTCGTCGTAATCAGTACCTGGGCCGTAGTCAGTCTTGCCTGCTGGATTCTCGACGTGGCGCTGTTTGAGCAGGTTCTGATTCAGGCCGGACTGATCTGGCTGGTGCGCTCACTTTATTTCCATAACTCGATGTTCACCGCATTGCTCGATTTCGGGCTGGTCTCGGCTGGTCTCGCCGCTAGTGCCTGGGCGATGCTGAACACCGGTAGCCTGGCGGCCGCGCTGTGGAGTTTCTTTTTACTACAGGCATTATTTTGCTGGATCCCGGAGCTGGCCCGTAAACAGTCCGGGGAAGCTCCCGACGCCACTATAAACCAGTCCCCATTTCAATCAGCCCATCGCGTCGCACTCGATGCAGTGCGCAAACTCGCTCAACCCTAAGCCAACCCAAAACTAACCAATCCGGAGACATACTCATGAAAATCAAAACATTTAACGCAAAACTGATCGCATTGGCACTTTGTGTCGCCACCGCCACCGGGATCGCAGTGTTCCCGCTGACTCAACAAGCCAGCGCAGTAACCAACACGGCCCAGGTCATACCCGCGCAAAGCCACCGAATCGAGGTGGTGTTTGTACTCGACACGACCAGCAGTATGAGCGGCCTGATCCAGGCCGCCAAGGAGAAGATCTGGTCTATTGCATCGACCATGGCTTCGGC
>QIJI01000253.1 GCA_003231795.1 Gammaproteobacteria bacterium | reverse complement strand
CCACCTCACCGGTTTCATTACCTTCAAGGTCAACTTCCGGTTGCGGTTTAACTTCGGTAGGATTCGGCAGATAATCAACGACCGCATTCAGCACCAATTGAATAGCCTTATTCTTGAATGCAGAACCACAGTAAGTCGGGAAAAAATCGAGTGCGATAGTACCTTTACGAACACAACCTTTTATGTCATCGATTGGCGGTTCTTCACCTTCGAGATATATCTCCAGCAAATCATCATCCTGCTCCAGCGCCAGTTCGATCAGCTTTTCGCGATACTCTTCAATGATATCCGCCATATCTTCAGGTGGATCCTGAATTTCATATTGGGTTGGATCTCCAGATTCGTCCCAGACCCATGCCTTGCGGGTCAACAGGTCTACGACACCGATAAAATTCTCTTCGGTACCGATTGGCAATGTCATTACCATCGGATTGGCGCCGAGTATGTCTTTGATCTCCTTAACCACTCGATAGAAATCAGCACCCAGTCGATCAAGTTTGTTAACAAAGATGATACGAGCAACTTCCGAGTCATTGGCATAACGCCAATTGGTTTCGGACTGGGGTTCAACGCCGCCTGAACCACAAAACACTCCGACTCCCCCGTCGAGGACTTTTAGCGAACGGTAAACTTCAATGGTGAAATCAACGTGTCCCGGGGTGTCAATAATATTGAGGCGATGACCGTCCCACTGACAACTGGTAGCAGCAGACTGGATAGTAATACCACGTTCCTGCTCCTGGTCCATAAAGTCCGTGGTTGCTGCACCATCGTGCACCTCACCGATCTTATGAATTTTACCGGTAAGCTTCAAAATACGCTCGGTGGTCGTCGTTTTACCGGCGTCAACATGGGCAAAAATGCCAATATTCCGGTAAGTACTCAGGTTAGCCATGTGGTGGTATCCCGTAAAAAATTAATGAATCTCTGCTTACATCATTCCCGGCGGTCCGACGTATCGGTCAAGTCCGGACAGAGCACGAAAATTACAAAATACGATTCTATATTTTTCGCCTTTTTTCGTTTCAGCGAAGCCCCAGCTTCGGTCATTCCAGTGAAAAGCTCGCCTTTGTCGTTTTAAAGACGCCAAAATCGCTTTAACCAATTGATTTTAAAAGAAATTTTGCAAGGCTAAGTTTCCGCCGGCGCACAGTCTAACACACTGTAATAAAACTAGTAGGGGTATGGAAAATTAATAGCCTGAAATTTTCATTGATTTTTGAACTGCGGCTCACGTTTTTCCGCAAATGCAGCCATGCCTTCTTTTTGATCATCCAGCGCAAAGGTCGATTTAAACATCGCGCGTTCACTTTTAATACCCTGCGACAGCGGAGTTTCGAGGGCTAGATCAACCGCTTGCCTGGCCTTTGAAACCACCGGGCGTGAGTAGCCGGCAATCGTTGTCGCGGCTGTCATTGCCACATCAAGGTAACTGTCGAGCGCTTCAACGCGCGACACTAGACCACAGCGCTCGGCTTCATCGGCTTTCATCATACGCCCGGTCAGGCACATATCCATCGCCTTCGACTTTCCTACGAGCCCCGTCAGGCGCTGACTGCCACCAAACCCCGGGAGTGTACCGATGGTAATCTCAGGCTGTCCAAAACGGGCATTGTCGGCGGCAATGATAAAATCGCACATCATGGCCAGCTCACAACCTCCCCCAAGCGCATAACCCGCTACCGCAGCGATGACCGGCTTGTTGCATTGCGCGATTGCATCACAGTGTCGAGTCAATCCCCCGTCCTCGAGCATGTACTGGTAACTGTTGTCTTTCATTTCAGGTATATCGGCACCGGCAGCAAACGCCTTGTCATTACCGGTTAATACTATTGCAGCGATTTTGTCGTCCGCCTCGATCTGTTCAAATGCAAGCGCCAGCTCCTGCATCAGTTTCAAACACAGCGCATTGAGCACTTCGGGTCGATTCAACCTGATCAAAGCAACTGCATCGTGATGCTCGACCAGCAGGTGTTCGAATTCACTCATGATAATGCCCCTTCAAGTTACCGAGTCGGCTGATACGGGTTCCCACATCAAGCGCGTCGAGATGACAAATCTGTCGTAGAAAATTTACACGACACTGACGAAGACTAAAAGTCACCGGCATCAATCGACATGATACTGGACGAACCTGACCTGACCATTAATGACTGGGCCTCGCTACGCGGCAGAATATGTTGTGCAAAGAAAACAGCAGTATTTATCTTATGAGTATAAAACAGGTCGTCACTGCCCGCTTCAATATGTTTGCCGGCTGCCAGTGCTGCCTTGCCCATGAGCCAGGCGCAAACAACATTGCCGGCCAGCATCAGGTAGTCAACGCCCACCGCACTGCCAAGGTCCGGATCGTCCTTCACGTTTTGCAGATAACTGTTGGTCGCATCTTCCAGTGCCGCCAATGCCGGCCCGAAACGAGATGTAATTTTTGCTTCCGATGCAGATAACGGCCCCATAATCTGTTGCATTTCAGCGATCAATTCCGTCATTGCCTGTCCTTTGTCGCGCAACATTTTGCGCCCCATCAAATCAAGCGCCTGAATTCCGGTGGTGCCTTCATAAATCGTAAGAATGCGGGCATCGCGCATATGCTGTGCGGCACCGGTCTCTTCAATATAACCCATGCCACCATGTACCTGTACTCCGAGAGAAGTCACCTCCTGCGACATTTCGGTACACCAGCCTTTGACGATCGGAATAACCAGGTCTACCCGACGCTGGTAGCGGACCCGATCATCATTCGACTCCGAGTGATTGGCGAGATCGGTTTGTGCGGAGGCATAATAAGCCAGCATTCGTGAAGCCTGGCCAAGCGCGCGCATCTGCATCAACATTCGGCGCACGTCCGGATGGTGAATGATCGTGCTTCGACTGGTATGACCACGGGCTACGCCCTGCACGCGCTCTTTGGCAAAGGCTACAGCGCGTTGATAAGCGCGCTCCGAAATCGCTACACCTTGCATACCGACTTCGAGTCGAGCGTTATTCATCATGGTAAACATGCAGGCCAGCCCGTTATGTTCTTCCCCCATCAGGTAACCGATTGCACCTTCATTATCGCCATAGGACATGATGCAGGTCGGCGAAGCATGGATGCCCAGTTTCGTTTCGACAGACACTACCCTGAGGTCGTTACGTTCACCCTTGCTGCCGTCTTCATTGGCGAGAAACTTCGGCACCAGAAATAATGAAATGCCTTTAACCCCTTCAGGGGCATCCGGTAATCGCGCCAGTACCATGTG
>QIJI01000320.1 GCA_003231795.1 Gammaproteobacteria bacterium | reverse complement strand
GATCATAATGCTGGTTCGGTTTTGTTGCTGTATCAAATCAACCGGATTTCGCCATCACCTGAATTAAAAAAGGCGGCCGATAAAACGCTGGCCTATCTAATGTCGACATTGTTCGATACCGAAAGCGGAAGTTTTCTAAGCTTTCAGATTGCCGATACCTATTATTACACGCTGGATAAAAAGCAACGCGAGCGCGTACCCACGCCCAAGGTGATGGACAAGATTTTCACCGACCGCCTGGTGAGGACGTTATCTTATCTGCTACAAGTTGTTGAAATTACAAAAAATCAGGAGTTGAGCAGGCAGGTTAAACAGTCCCTCGATTTTTTGATTGCGATGAATGGCGTGCACAAAAACCTGATGCGTTATTACTCTATTACCGAAAAACGATGGATGTTATCGGGTGGCTTGTCGGATCACGCCTATGTGGCGAAACTGTTTAGCGATGCCGCACAGCAATACCAGGACAGCGCTTATGCCGATCATGCTGCCAGGGTTCTGATTGCCGCTATCGATCAGTATTATGACCCACAGCAGGGGGTATTTATCGACCCGGATGTCGACGACAGTACAAACTTCGAATATTTGATGAAGATGAACAGCTTGTTCGCACTTGCGATTCAGGGGCTCGGGGATCGACTGAATCCTGGCGGCACTCTCATCGTTAATTCAATCGTCACTTATTTTTCACAAATGGGTGAACCGTTGGAAGATCGACTCTGGAATGCAGTAGAGTGGGAATTTGCCGAGGCTTACGTCCCTTTTCTGGAAGTGGTGGAAAGGTTTCAGTGACGGGTTTTCCTGACGAAGTAATGATACTTGCCACCCGACTCGGAACAGTCCACCAGCTCGTTGTCAGATCGCCTGCAAAATGCCTCGAAATCTCTAACCGAATCCGGGTCGGTGGAAATAACGTAAAGCACATCTCCGTTATTCAGTCGCATTAACACTTTTTTCGAGCGTAAAATGGGCATCGGGCAGCTCAGTCCGGTGGCATCAAATTTTTCGGTGTATTCAGTCACTCTTGTCGGCACTAGCTAATCGGGGGCTACTCGTTTTCCTGTAGTGCCGGTGATTCTAACAGGCCACGTTGGCAATGCTAGCCCACATATCTCACCAGCCGTCGCAGTTGAAGGCTGGTGAGATATGCGAGCAACAGCACCGGTTCAGGTATTAGGTTCCAGGTGCCCGATTTTGCGCATGATTTTGCCCCGTTCTGCGTGGTCTATCCCCAAGGGAATAGAACCCTATCTAATAGGGCAGTTACATTCGGCTGGTCTTTAATTTATATTGGATGTGGTAATTTGTAATAGTTTTTCTTCGGGTTGATACAATCTGGTAGTCGGCGCAGTTATCACCGAGATATCCGTCTAGACCTTTTTGAAACTTGGGCCAGAACTGGAATTTAAAATGTCCGATTACAGCGAAAAATTTGATGCCACAGGGCTTAACTGCCCGTTGCCGATATTGAGATCGAAGAAGGTATTGTCTACTATGAATAGCGGTGATGTACTTTTTGTCATCGCCACCGACGCTGGATCGGTCAAGGATTTTGACTCTTTTTGCAAGCAAACTGGAAATGAACTGATCGAAAGCTCGGAATCCGGAAACCAATATCACTATTACATCAAGAAGGCCTGAGGACGTTACCAAACCATCTTAATCTTTTTGGAACTCAAGTATGCCTCAAAAAAAATTGGCATTAATTGCCACCAAAGGAACATTGGACTGGGCTTATCCACCATTCATCCTCGCATCTACGGCGGCGGCGATCGGTTACGAAGTCCAGATCTTCTTCACTTTCTATGGTCTACAGCTACTCAAAAAGGATTTGAATTTGAAGGTTTCCCCGTTAGGCAATCCCGGCATGCCAATGCCGATGGGGATGGATAAGTGGTTCCCGACATTCGCAACAGCGATCCCGGGCATGGAAGCCATGATGAGCAGCATGATGAAATCCAAAATGAAATCAAAGGGGATTGCCAGCGTCGCTGAATTGCGCGAACTTTGCCAGGAAGCCGAGGTAAAACTAATTGCCTGTCAAATGACGGTAGATTTGTTTGACATGCAGCCGAGCGAATTTATCGATGGTATCGATTACGCAGGGGCTGCCACCTTTTTTGAATTTGCAGGGGAATCAGACGTAAACCTGTTTATCTAGCAGGTTTAACATCAATTAAATAAGGCATATGCGCGGAGGTAATAGTTATGGACGCTCGAATGAAGTTCCAAAGTATTGTATTGCTAGCACTTACATTCCCGGTTTCAGTTTGGGCCACCAATGGTTATTTCACTCATGGCTCGAGTGTTCTTGAAAAAGGACTTGCCGGCGCGGGTGTTGCCTATTCACAGGATGCTCTTGCTGCAGCCAACAACCCGGCTGGCATGGTCTGGCAAGGTGCGCGTTATGATTTCGGTGTAGCACTGTTCGCACCGATGCGCGAGTACTCGTCAACGGGTGGCCCATCGGTTCCGGCAGGTGGAGGCTGCGGATTCAACTGCCCTTTCAGTATCGGTGATGGTGATCAAAGCATAGACAGTGAAAATGAACTGTTCCTGATCCCGCAGTTTGGCTATAACTGGGAAATCGACAGTATTAGCACGATCGGTGTATCGGTTTTCGGCAACGGCGGCATGAACACCGAGTACAAGGGCGGAGTCGCATTACTGGGCCCAATGGGAACCCAGCTTGAACTGCCAGGTACCTTTGGTGACGGTACTACCGGCGTCGATCTGGCGCAGTTATTCTTTGCCACGACCTATGCCGCCAAAATATCGAATACTACTTCCTGGGGAATTAGCGGAATAATCGTGTATCAGCGCTTTGAGGGCAAAGGATTGAGCAATTTTGCCGGATTTTCTACCGATCCCGATAACCTGTCTGACAATGATCACGACACTTCGACGGGCATTGGAGTTCGCCTCGGATTTCAGACGCAAATTGCGTCTGGATTTCGCTTCGGTGCCGCCTACCAGCCTGAAATCGACATGAGCGAATTTGACGATTACGCAGGATTGTTTGCCGATGACGGTGACTTTAACATTCCTTCCAACTTCACCCTCGGCCTGGCAATAGACATAGACAAAGGTTCGAATGGTGTCCTGTTGGTTGATCTGCAGCAAATTAACTACGAAGACGTCGATGCAGTATCCAATTCTATTGATAATCTCCTAACGAATTGTACTCCGGGACCAACCGGTGGTACCGGTGATGGTTGCCTGGGTGGTAGTAATGGTGCCGGCTTCGGCTGG
>QIJI01000364.1 GCA_003231795.1 Gammaproteobacteria bacterium | reverse complement strand
ATATCGCGCTTACTCCCAGTTGTTTCAGTACCTGTTCCGCAATCCCGCCCAGGTCGCACAACCAGTGACCGGTTCCATGCGCGATGAAAAAATCAGCGGCCATCGGAAGGGTGTTTAAAAACGCAGCACGCACTTCGTCCCCGACTTCAAAATTCGCCTGGGATATTGCTGGACCAATCCAGGCTAGTAGCGATCCGGGTGGAGAATGCATAGCGCGTAGCGCGGACTGGATCACACCCGCTTGCAAGCCACGCCAGCCGGCATGAATCGCAGCAACTTCAGTAGCATCCCGACTGGCCAACAGGATCGGTAAACAATCAGCCACCATCACCACCGCGATACGTCCCACCTGTCGCGTAATCGCTGCATCAGCATCTCGATTCTGATCCTGCTCAAGCGTTACTACCTGCGTTCCATGGGTTTGATTGATCCAGTCCGGATCAGCCGGTAATTCGAGGCTTTCGCGCAATTGCTGCCGGTTATGATTAACCTGTACATTTTCATCACCTACAAATTTACCGAGGTTAAAACAGTCGTAGGGAGAACAACTGACACCGCCCATTCGAGTGGTGCACAGGGTTTCTACACCCCGCGGTACGTCCCAGTCAGGTCGAATCGTGTTAATCATATTGTTCCAGAGTCTCGATCAAATGGCGCATATCATCGGGTATCGGAGCTTCAAAACTGACGCTTTCAAGACTGGCGGGGTGCTCGAAACTCAATCGCCGGGCATGCAGGGCCTGACGCTTGAATTCGCTTATCGTTGCTGCCAACTCAGGTTTAATACCGGCGGGAAGCCGGGGCCGACCACTGTAGATCGCGTCACCAACCAGTGGATATTTGATATGTGCCATATGAACCCGAATCTGATGGGTACGGCCAGTTTCCAGTTGCAGGTTGAGCTGGCTGAAATGAGCGTATTTGCAGGCTACCTGAAAATGTGTGGTTGCGGGCTTGCCATTGTTTTGTACCGACATCTTTTTGCGGTTTTGCGGGTGTCGCCCAATTCCGCTCTTGATACTGCGCCCCGCAGTAACAACACCATAGGCGATAGCGATATATTCCCGTTTTACATCACGCGCCTGTAGTTGCTCAACCAGTTTGTTATGCGCGGTCAGGTTTCGGGCTACGACCATAACTCCGGTGGTATCTTTATCCAGTCGATGTACAATTCCGGCGCGCGGCAGTTGTTCGAGTCGAGGGTCCCGGGCGAGCAAACCATTCATCAGCGTTCCATCCCGGTGTCCGGCAGCAGGATGGACGACCAGATTTGCCGGTTTGTTAACCACAAATATATGTTCGTCCTGAAATAAAATTTCGAACTCAATCGATTGCGGCCTGTCAGTAATGCTGATCTGCTCGGGTACTTCCAGTTCAACCAGATCGCCGACATATACTTTTTGTCGGGGCTTGCATGAATTCTGGTTAATCAGGACGAAGCCCTGTTGTATCCATTGCTGGATACGGCTACGGGAATAGTCAGGTAGCAACTGATGCAATGCCAGATCGAGTCGATCACCAGCCTGGTGCTTCGCTATTTCGAATCGTTGCTGAATTAATTTCATGCGATGGTTATACTGCAAGCTTATCCGTTACACCAACCGAGATTAGTAGTATGCGTGTTTTTATCGTAGTCGCACTGGCTTTAAGCCTGGTCGCCTGCGGCCCAGAAAAGGATCTTGATGTTACCGCGGACTGGACCGTCGAGCAGTTTTATATGGAAGCTCGCACCAACCTGTCCGATGGCAATTACCTGACTGCAATCGAATACTACGAAACGCTGGAGTCCCGCTTTCCATTCGGTAAACATGCAACCCAGGCACAAATCGATGTTGCATACGCCTATTTTAAATTCGATGAACCGGATTCCGCCCTCACCGCGATCGATCGGTTTATCAAGTTACACCCGCGTCATGAATCGGTCGACTATGCCTATTACCTGAAAGGACTGGTTAACTTTGAACGCGGCGGAACGGTACTGGATTTTCTGAAGGAGCGCGATATGTCGAGTTTCGACAAAAATCTGTTACTGACTTCATACAATGATTTCAAACTGTTGATACAACGCTTCCCGGATAGCAAATACTCCGCAGATGCGCGCAAGCGGATGATCTACCTGCGCAATGAACTGGCTCGCTCCGATTTGGGTATAGCCGAATACTATGCAACCCGCGAAGCATGGGTTGCTGTCCTCACTCGTACCAAATTTATATTGCAGAACTACGATGGATCGAGCGTTATAAGAGACGCATTAAATTTACAGCTAAAAGCCTATCAAAACCTCGGACTGGAACAACTGGGACAAGATACCCAGCGCATAATCGATCTGAACTACGATAGTTAGCCCGGAAATTTCATTAATTTGCGCGAAGATCGCGCAGAATATTGAATTCAAAGGGAAATATCCGAAGGAGTCCCGTATCAGTGATTCCGGGTGACTGAGGATATATTTCCTGTGGATTCAATAGACCAGCGAGATTGTGCATAATTAATGAATTTTCCGGGTTAGGGCCTGAATCAGTAAATCATCATTACTGATACAAAATCATTGGCACGGTTGGAAATCCGGTTAGCGGATTCAATTCGGGATTCACTAGTTGAAGTTATCGACAGGGCACTGCTAATATCTGCCCTGTTATTGACTCCTCGGTCCATCGATGCGCTACAGACAACTTGGCAACAGTGAAATCTCGGTTAGTGAAATATGCCTCGGGTCAATGACCTGGGGCACGCAAAATAGCGAAGCCGAAGGTCACGCCCAGATAGATTACGCGCTCGAACAGGGTGTTAATTTTATCGACACCGCCGAACTTTACCCGTCAAATCCGATGAGCGCTGATACCGTTGGCAGCACTGAGGAAATCATTGGAAGCTGGGTGAAAAAGTCGGCCCGGCGTGATCAGGTTATTCTCGCAACCAAGGTTGCCGGGGAAGGTCATTCTTATATACAGGATGGCGTGGAAATCAGTCCTGAAAAAATTCGTATCAGTCTCGAGGGCAGTTTGCGCAGACTGCAGACCGACTACGTAGATTTATACCAGTTACACTGGCCTAACCGGGGATCCTATCACTTTCGCCAGAACTGGAAATATGATCCTGGCGGTCAGGATAAACAAGCAACGCTCGATCACATTCTGGAATCGCTGGAGTGTCTCGGAGAACTGGTTAAGCAGGGCAAGATTCGTGAAATCGGCCTTTCCAACGAGACCTGTTGGGGAACGTCCCAGTTTCTACGAATCGCCGAAACGCACGGATTACCGCGCGT
>QIJI01000513.1 GCA_003231795.1 Gammaproteobacteria bacterium | reverse complement strand
GCCATGCGCTCACTGGCAATTGTGCTTCCCGTGTGCCTGTGGTTACTGCTATCAAGCGGTTCCGCGGCTTTTGCGCCGGTTATGATCAAGGTCGCTTCAATGGGCCAGCAAGCCTCCACGGAGGGCACCCGGCACGCTGGCCGATCGCTGCTCTGGTCCACTCTGATCGGTGGTGTTGGCGCCGTTATCGCCTGGCAGGTATTGCGCCTTTGGCCCTCCCTGCTGATGTATACGCTGTTGATAGGACTGGCCGGCCTGATTATCGGCCCGCGTATTTTCAAAGATAAGGGCATGCGCCCGGAAGGCGCGACCTGGTCCTATGGCTATCTGACGTTGATTGTTATTTTAGCGCCGGCGGTTATGGACAGCATCGGTGGCGCCAATGCCGGCGCCAAATTCTGGGAGCGGCTGGTGATGTTTACCGGTGCCACACTCTACGGAATTATTGCTGTCTATGTGTTCGATGCGTTTTGGCCAGAACGAACCGGGACAGCGAAAGCCAAAGCGCAACCGATATCCTGAGAACTTTAGTGATTCACTTTTATGGGTTGTCTATCCCGGAATTCCGGGGACAGTTTACTTATCGTTGATGTTCGCCTTTCTCCGCTATTGGACTAATTTCTGTTGTTCTGGTACCTGCGAGTTTCGTGGCAGACTGATGTGCGCTTTAGGGCCGTGGAGGTATCCATGTCTGTCCCCGGAAGTTCAAAATAGCCAATAAGGGATTTGAATGCCCAATTTGCAACCCGTTGAGTTAATCGCCTTTAAAATAATGGTTATCCGGGGTCAAAAAGTCATGATTGATGCTGACTTGGCCGAACTCTATGGAGTGTCCACTAAAGCTTTGAACCAGGCAGTCAAACGGAATTCCTTACGCTTTCCAGAAGACTTTATGTTCCAGCTCTCATCAGATGAGAAACAGGAGGTGGTCACAAATTGTGACTACCTCAATAAATTGAAGTTTTCCAAAGCATTACCGTTTGCTTTCACCGAACATGGAGCAATTCAAGCTGCCAATGTGTTGAGCTCGTCACTGGCAGTCGAAATGGGTGTGTATGTCGTCCGTGCTTTTGTGCGGCTCCGAAAGCTACTCGCCTCCAACAAAGAACTAGAGCAACGGCTGAGCGAACTGGAAAACCGCATCGAGCGCAAGCTGGAAACTCACGACCAGGCTATCTTCAGGTTAATCAATACCCTGAGACAGATGATGACGCCCGACAAGCCTAAAAAGCGGCCAATTGGTTTTATTCCCCCAAAGAATGACGAATAAAGAATTCCGGGAACAGTTTCCTTATCTGCATTGCAAAAGATACTCGTTCCACTGATAAGTAAACTGTCCCCGGAATTTACAACACGAGAGATCCGGTCAGTTCAGCAACTGAATTGAATTCATGTCTATCCAGGTAATCGGCAATTCCGGCGTTAATTTTCTTGCAGACCAGCGGATCATAAAATAAGGCCGTGCCGATGCCGACGGCACTCGCGCCGGCTATCAGGAATTCCAGGGCGTCGTTTACGGTCGTGATACCTCCCTGGCCGATGATCGGTACGTTGTGAGGCTGCGCAACTTCAAAAACTTCTTTAACTTTCAGCAGCGCGATAGGCTTGATCGCCGGTCCCGACAGTCCGGCTCGCACATTCGCGATAATCGGTTTGCGTGTCTTGATGTCGATCGCCATGCCGGTCATCGTATTGATAACGGCAAGCCCGTCACTACCGGCCTCGATACAACGCCGGGCATTTTCCTGAATATCAGTCTGATTCGGCGACAGTTTCGCAATGATGGGCTTGGTCGTCGCGCGCCGGCAGGCTTCGATGACGCGTGCAGAAGATTCAGGATTGTTGCCAAACTCGATACCGCCTTCCTTGATATTCGGACAGGAAATATTGATTTCCATTGCATCGATCGGCGAGTCATCGAAGCGGCGACACACTTCCTCGTAGTCTTCGATCGTCGAACCACAGACATTGGCGATAAAACGGGTTTCATCAAAGTCGAGTTCCGGCAGCTTTTGTTCGATGACGGCATCAACGCCGGGGTTCTGCAAACCGATGGCGTTCAGCATGCCCATCGGCGTTTCATAGATCCGGTGCGCCGGGTTGCCCAACCGGGGCTCGAGTGTCGTACCCTTCAGGCAGACCGCGCCGGCATCATGATTACTGAATCCCTCGACGCGGGTGTATTCTTCGCCAAATCCGACGCAGCCCGACAACAGTACAATAGGAGTGGTGAACCGCATGCCGCAGAAATCGATCGCCAATTTGTTGTTTTGATGATTAATCAATGTTCAGTCTGATCCTGTTCGAGCCCGAGATTCCGCCAAATACAGGGAATATCATACGCCTGTGTGCGAATACCGGGACCATGTTACATCTGATTCGCCCACTGGGTTTCGCGCTCGACGATAAAAAATTACGCCGCGCAGGTCTTGATTACCGTGAATTCGCAGATATACAGGTCCACGACAGTCTCGACCAGTGTCTCGACTTGCTCGGCAGACCGCGCATATTAGCCATATCAACGCGTGGCAGGACGCCCTATAGCGTCCATCACTTTATCCCTGGCGATACCTTGTTACTCGGGCCGGAAACACGCGGTTTACCGGACATGATCCTGCAATCAATGAATCCCGCCCATGTGCTCAGGGTTCCCATGCAACCGCATAGTCGCAGTCTGAATTTATCTAATACGGCTGCGGTGGTGCTATACGAAGCGTGGCGGCAGCAGGGATTTGTGACGGGTTGTTGAAGCCTTTCCTGATCCCAACCTGAAACACGCATTGTTGATTTCGGAAATAGAGATTGGTTTTCGTCCAGGTGACGCTACATCAATGGCGCTGGTTCAGCTCCTCGACCAGCAGGAGAAAACAGTTATCGAGTAAGCCAATTGCCATCAGATAAAATAGAACGGGCACACAGCCCGTCTTTTTTATGGTTGTTCATAAACCGAGAAAGTGAGCCGTGCGGCACATGAAAATCGGAAGTAGCGGTCCGACCTCTGATAGTCATATATGACAAGGTTTTCAACGTGACCAAGAAACTGACAAACAAAGCCAAGGAGCGAAAAAGTAGCCTCAGTTCACCCGATTGTTCTTTTGCTAACTTTATAACATGTGGTTATTCTGATGCTTATGAATGGTATTGAAACCACACTATGCGCTGTTTTACGGGCGCGCTCTAAAACAAGCTGTTATATGCCTGGGGACTGGCAACGTTCATCAAATGACTGAGACAGTGGTGCTATTCCGACCGACTGGCCCAGAGGA
>QIJI01000346.1 GCA_003231795.1 Gammaproteobacteria bacterium | reverse complement strand
CGGACTCCAATATTCAGAGATAGTCGAACGGCCGTCCCGATAGACCAGAAAATGGCCGGCCGGCAGCCTTCTGACCGACTTGAACAGAGTTGAGTCGCCTGGTACGTAGCGCAAGGCCAGGTAATCAGCCAGCGCCGTATAGTCGACATCTTTTGGCCAATCCTTCCAGCAAGAAAACGACTTTGATTCCGAAGAAAACAGCAATTTGCTGCCAAATTGCATGTAGTAAAGGGGCTTTATTCCAACCCTGTCTCTGGCCAGAAAAAGCTCGCGTGACTTTCGATCGTATATCGCGAAAGCGAACATCCCGTTTAGATGCTCCAGCGCTTTCTCACCATGCTTGATATACATTTGCAGCAGAACTTCTGTATCGGACTCCGTTTCGAATCCAACACCTGATGCGCAAAGCTCATCACGCAATTCACGGTAATTATAAATTTCACCATTGAATACGATGACATATCGCTGATCAGTGCTTAGCATCGGTTGATGGCCGCTGGATAAATCAATAATACTGAGTCGTCTGTGACCCAATCCGACGCCTGCATCCTGAAAATGGCCGGAATCGTCGGGGCCACGATGCGTGAGTACGCGTGTCATTTCCTCGAGAAGACCCGGCGCCTCGAGTCCGATGTATCCGGCTATACCACACATGATTGTCTAGTCGCTCGCACCAGGGACGTCGACCCGGATTTGAAATGTAACAGTTTCCGGAATATGCCCAGCCTCGCAATCCAGAGAATCGATAACTACCGGGACCTCAAGCTCATTAGGAATAAAATAGCGTGATGATCCCATGTGAATCGTCGTAAAAATGCTCTTGTGCTCCAGGCTTTTCAGGTTCTTCAAATCAGCGCCGCTGATATGATCGATAACATCAATTCCATTGTCATCAATCACAATCTTTCTAAGCAGCTTGAGTTGCACTTCATTCTTTTTATATATCAAAACCTTTACCAGAAGCCGCTTAAGCCATGACGATACTGCACTAAACCGGCCGACGGTAAGACTGAATACCCGGAACAGCAGGAATTTAATCGGTGTCATGACAGGACGTGAAAAATCGAAAAACTGGCTGAACTGCACGATCTCGGTTGCAGATATATCCGCGTTCGCCTCCACGTCGAATGTCTGGCTGGAACACTGCTTGCCGCTGGACAATTGTCCAATGTAGCCGCAACTGGAAAACAGCAACTTTCCCCTTTTTCTGTCGAAGAACTTGATCACACCGCCTTTGGAAACTCCGACAATGAGGTCGAAACGATCCCGACGAATTTTCAGCAATCCCGACTCTGGAAAATGCATTGTGTACGGCTGGTCTGGCGGCGGTGAAGGGTCGACCGATTTTTCTCCACGAGAAAGAACGGCCCGCAGGGCGAAAACATAATTATTGAGCAATGGAAAATAATTATAGGAATCAACCGACAGAAGTCCTGCTGCTCGCCCGTCGCAAACGGATGGCCGCATTTCGTCAGCAATCCAGCGGGCCGCACCGATTTTTCCGGATAACATTTCAAATCCGGCCGGATAATATGTCTGGGTATTCCTGCTGGCGTACTCGCCACCCAGACTACCGTCCGGGTGAATGAAGTGCTTCAGGAATTCGCATGAACGGTGTAAAGAATCAAGCAATTCATCGTCACCGGTCAGCTCATAACACCGCGCAAGATAAAACGTTCCGTGTGTCTGGTACCCCGGGTCTGCCCCGCCGTACTCTTCGTACCAGCCTTCATCAGACTGGTGAGCGAGAATCTTGCGTAAAAAGTACTGATACCGTTGATAATATCTGTCGTTTCCTAGAATTCGATGCGCATGGAGCAGGGCCGCGGCGGCAGCGGCGAGATGATTCGACAAAAACCCGTGACTCTCGTCGTTGTCACATAGCCAACTTGCTGCACGGTCTAATGACTGTCTGAAAGTCTGTGACACCGCCTCTTCAAGATTATTCTGCAAAAAAAGATACGCTTCTGATAAATAGAATCCGGTAAATGCTGTGGCTGCAAGCGAGCGTTCACCTGGATACGCTTCATCGAAGTCTCCGCTCCGACTCTGAATCCTCGACCAGTTCATGATGCCGCCTTGCAGCCACGCTTTAACCGAGTCGTTCTGGTAAAGCGTATTTCCGTCCAGCCTGGTCGAATACAAAAACGCCAGGTAGCACAACCCTTCCTGAAATCTTGCGCCAGGAAAATCCGTAAATTTCCATGCCCAATGGACACGATCGATGGAACCGAAAGTGCGGCTGTACGCGTCCCGATCGAACATGCCAAGCACGCGATTCGTCTCGCCAAGAAGTGCGGCGGAATAACCGCTCATGTCTTCGACCGTTTCGGGCGGTGAACTCATTTCCCATTTCCCACAGAGTCAAGGTCATGGTCAAACCCGCTAACCGGTCGAGTATCTCGGCGAGCCGGCATGACAAACGCCAGGCAGCCAGGCAGCGCCCATAGAATATTTGTAAATCGGTGCAATAAGGAAATCATACTGCCCTGCGCAATACCAACGAATTCGAGCAGAATCGCATATATCGCTTCTCCGGTACCCAATGCACCCGGCGGGTTGATCGGTATTGCCATCGTCAGCAATGCGATCGGGATCAGCAGGAAAAAAGATTGCCAGGGGATATCCGTTCCCAGGATGGAGATCGCAAGGAATATATTCACTCCCACAATCATTGCCTGAATCACGAGGGAAAAAACAATTGACTTCATAACCACTGACTGATGGCCGGAAAAGAGCGCCACGCCATCAGTCAGGTATCCGATCCAGGAAGTAAATTTCGATTTACCAGAAATTTCCGGCTCCGTCTTGTGCTTGCCGGAGTTCCACTTGAAGATCACCCAGACAATTACCGGCAAAGAAATTATGGCTAAAACACAGCACGTAATAATTATCGCGAGCATTGTAGTTTCACGCACAAGTGAAAAATTCCACAATGCGGCAACCGGTATGATGACAATCAGTGCAAATAGTCCAATCAATCGGTCTGTCGCTACAGATACCGCAATTGCAACTCGTTGACGAACTTCCGAAGTCTCAAAGGCCATAACCCGATAAATATCACCTCCGGTCGAACCGATGAGCACCTGGTTAAACAGCAGCCCGGCCAGGGTTAGCTGAAACGCCCGCGCGCGCGAGCATTCCTGTCCGACTATCCGTAGAAACCATCGCCATCGAACAGCCGTCATCCACTGCACGAGTCCGAACAGAAGCTGGGCGGCTACGAACCACGGCCAATTTGAAGTAACTGAGCCCAATACCTGGAAATCCAGCCGACCGGATC
>QIJI01000206.1 GCA_003231795.1 Gammaproteobacteria bacterium | reverse complement strand
TGCAAGATATTCTGCCTGATAGGGTCTGGTCTCGCTTAAATCGAATTCAATACTGAATTGCAAATCAGAGAATTCATCTTCGACTATTATCCACGCGCTGTCGTCTTCGTGATCAACAACGATTGCCGCCGGCACCCGGCTGCGGAAGGCGACCGGCATACCCGAGTCATCACTATAATAGTCAACCCGAGGCTCAATAGTTTGAGCGTATTCATAAGCCAGGAATACGAACCAGCCCCCGACGAAGGGCATTTTGCTGTCGGTGGGCTGCTGACAGGGGTCTACATCGATTGCCTGCAGGCAATCATCGTCGATCCCGAGTTGAGTGGTAATCTCCTGTGGATACGCCATCAAGATAGAATAGCGTGAATTCTGGTTGCCGCGGGTATTCGAGGCTAGCAGATAGGGATAGGTATCAGGCTTGCGGGCATGTACCGCTAACAGGTCCGGTATGTCATCTAGTTTGTGGCAGATAGTCACGGCACATTAGTACATCGATCACTAGAGGAGTTTAAAAATGCAGGTTCCGTTGGTGCCGCCAAAACCGAATGAATTGGACATGCTTGCCGACAGCTTCATATCACGTGCCGTGTTAGCGACAAAATCGAGATCACATTCGGGATCCTGATTTTCAAGGTTTATGGTCGGTGGGACTACCTGGTCGCGTAACGCAAGAATCGAGAAAATAGCCTCGATACCCCCGGCAGCACCCAGCAAATGCCCCGTCATCGACTTGGTTGAACTCACTACCATGTTGTAAGCATGTTGACCCATTGCCCGTTTTACAGCATTGGTTTCAGCCACGTCGCCTGCCGGAGTCGAAGTTCCGTGGGCATTGATGTAACCAATATCTTCGGCATTGAGCTGCGCATCTTTCATTGCATTGACCATGCAACGGGCAGCACCTTCGCCACCTTTTGACGGAGAGGTCATGTGATAAGCGTCACCACTCATACCATATCCCACCAGTTCGCAATAGATATTGGCACCACGAGCACGGGCCATCTCATATTCTTCCAATACCACTACCCCGGCACCGTCACCCAGTACGAACCCGTCGCGATCACGATCCCAGGGACGACTGGCGCCTTCCGGATCATCATTGCGGGTAGATAACGCCCTGGCTGCTGCAAAACCACCTATACCCAGTGCCGAGGTAGCCATTTCGGCCCCACCGGCGACCATGACATCGGCATCGCCATACGAAATCATGCGCGCAGCGTCACCGATATTATGGGCACCCGTTGTGCAGGCACTGACTATCGATATATTGGGTCCCTTAAGGCCCCGCATAATCGATAAATTGCCTGATACCATATTGATTATTGAACTGGGTACGAAAAATGGTGAAATTTTACGCGGTCCACCTTCAACAAAGTTGTCGCGATTTTTTTCAATATACGGCAGTCCGCCGATGCCCGAACCAATGGCGACACCAATGCTCTCGGCATTTTCATCGGTTACTTCGATGCCCGAGTCATCAAGTGCCTGAATTCCTGCGGCCAGACCGAAATGGATGAAAGTATCCATTTTTTTAATATCTTTGTGCGAGATATACTCTGCCGGATCGAAATTCTTTACCGATCCCGAAATACGCGCTGAAAACTGGCTGGCATCAAAGGCGGTAATAGGGGCAATGCCGCTTTTACCTGCTACGATGTTTTTCCAGGATTCTTCGACTGTATTACCAACGGGAGTCAGCAACCCGAGTCCAGTTACTACTACACGACGTTTAGACAAAATTCTATCCTCGCTACATCTTGGCCGGAAATTTTATAAATTTGCGCAAATATCGCACAGGCCATCGTTTTCATAAAGAAATGGTATTTCACAAGGAAACTCCCGAATAAGCCTCGTATCAGTGATTACGAGCGACTGAGGGAATATTTCTTGTGGAATCAATAGACAAGCGAGATTGCGCATAATTTGTGAATTTTCCGGACTTGTTCAATAAACGAAAATGCCGCTTAGCATGCGAGATGGTAAGCGGCATCCTTCAATTCGAATAACCCTGCTATAGGTTGGAGTTTACGTAGTCGATAGCAAGTTGGACGCTGGTGATTTTTTCAGCTTCTTCATCAGGAATTTCGGTTTCGAATTCCTCTTCCAGTGCCATTACCAGCTCTACGGTATCGAGGGAATCTGCGCCTAAATCATCGACAAAGGATGCAGTGTTAGTGACTTCCTCTTCCTTGACGCCTAATTGTTCTGCAACAATTTTCTTTACACGTTCTTCTACAGAGCTCATTTTGAGAAATTCTCCTGGTTAATTAATTAAAACTTGTAGTGTCGAAATTGGAAAGCTTTAAGCTGCGCTATTGTATTGAAAAGCAGAGCCAGTTTCCACTAATGTCGAATTTTTTTTTCAATACCAAATATTCTTATAAATCAATAATTTACCTTAAAATTCGTCTCCATCTTATTATGACATATACATTCCACCATTAACGTGAATGGTCTCTCCAGTGATATATGCGGCCGCAGGCGATGCCAAAAAAACGACCGCAGCGGCAACCTCATCGGCGGCACCGAGACGTCCCAGCGGTATTTGACTGGACAGTGCATCGCGCTGTTCCTGTGGCAATTCCCGCGTCATGTCAGTGTCGATAAATCCCGGCGCAACGGTATTAACAGTGACCTTACGGGAACCGATCTCACGTGCCAGCGATTTACTGAATCCGACAAGCCCCGCCTTGGCGGCAGCATAATTGGTTTGTCCTGCGTTACCCGTAGCACCCACCACCGATGATATGTTGATTATACGGCCATTGCGTTTTTTCATCATCGGGCGAATGACCGATTTTGCCATGCGAAAGACTGAACTGAGGTTAGTGTTGATAATGTCATCCCACTGTTCGTCTTTCATAATCATCAACAGATTGTCACGGGTAATACCGGCATTGTTGACCAGAATGTCGGGTGAACCGAATTCGTCACTCACCCGTTTCAGGCAAGCGGCTATTGATTCTGAATCGGATACATTTAAAACCATGCCCGTTCCTTTGATTCCGGCTTGCTCTAAAGCCGAGGCAATGTTGGCGGCACCGCCATCGCTGGTAGCCGTTCCAATGACAGTTGCATTGGCCGCCCCCAGAGCTTGTGCAATCGCCTGCCCAATACCTCTACTGGCACCGGTAACAAGCGCAATTTTGTCAGATAACATTCGCGAACCTCAGGTTGGGGAGCCTCCGATTGATTCTGGATGAATCGGGTTGTGATTCAAAATGCCGAAGCGTCGGACCGTTCAGTTCAAGGCGTGAAACGCAAGTAATAGCAGGGCTATTGC
>QIJI01000459.1 GCA_003231795.1 Gammaproteobacteria bacterium | reverse complement strand
AAATGCTCATTTACACCGTGTAAACTGCGCTTTTCGCAAATTTTTGCCTTGACCTGCACTCACCTGAGCCATTTTTAACAGCCTGCTAAGGCACGGCTACCCGGGTCAGAATCTCGTCGATACAGCTATCGGCGGATTGACCATCAGCCTCAGCCTCGAAGCTGAGAATGATACGATGACGCAGTACATCCGGCGCAATTAACTGAATGTCTTCCGGAGTGACATAGTCGCGATTATTGAGCCAGGCATAAGCACGCGCGCACCGATCAAGTGCCATGGTCGCCCTTGGACTGGCTCCATGTTGAATCCAGTTGGCAATGTCTTCGCCGTATCGTTCGGCACTACGGGTAGCCATAATTATTTCAACAATGTACTCCTCAAGACTGTCATCGAGATGTATATCGAGCACATCATCGCGGGCCTGTAACAGGTTTTGCTGGCTGATCAATGTGCTGTCCGGACTGGCTTTCCCGGCCTTCGAACGCGCCTCATCGCGGGTCAGGGACAGAATCAATTTTTCATCTTCAGCGCTCGGATAGCCAACCCGTACATGCATCAGAAACCGGTCAAGCTGGGCTTCCGGCAATGGATAGGTACCTTCCTGCTCGAGCGGGTTCTGGGTAGCCATGACCAGAAAAATTTCGGGCAATGCGTAAGTTTCGGAACCAACCGTAATCTGGCGTTCACGAGCAACGCCGATTGTACCTTGGCGGGCGCCCGATTGATTTCGTCGGCGAGAATCAGATTATGGAACAGCGGTCCGCGCTGGAACTTGAAACTGCCGTCCTGGGGGCGATAGATATCGGTACCGGTAAGGTCGGCAGGCAGCAAATCGGGGGTAAACTGCACTCGATGAAAATCACCCTCGATGCCTTCGCCGAGTACCTTGATGGCACGGGTTTTGGCTAAACCCGGAGCGCCCTCAACGAGTAAATGTCCGTCCGCTAAAATAGCGATCAATAAACGCTCGATCAGGTCATGCTGACCGATAATTTTGGCGCTTAACGCCTGCTTCAAATTTAAAATATCCTGCTGTGACAAGAACTGATTCTCCCGCATTTGATTGAACATGGCTGCACCGCAATGGCAGCTTAGAGTCCGTTTGGTGGGGGAAGTTTAACTGATCTGGATGTTATTAAGAAAGTTGTGTAACTTCGCCTAAAATATGTCCAGTTTTGAGCCAGATGATGGTTTCAATTTCGACATTAGGGCAATGTTCGCGGTTGTGTGGATTACGAATATATGCGCCTGCCGGATAGCCCCCCTGCTCGTCCGAGAAAACACCATCGAGTACCAGGAATTCTTTCCCCTTGGAATGTGCGTGGGTTGAAAACGACGAGCCTCACCGCAAACCGAATCGCATTGGGCGGCGCGAGTGTTGGGCACCGCGAGTGGGGTGAGAGCAAGGCAGTTTTAACGGCGAAGGCGCGAGCATACATAAAGTATGTGAGCGTCTCGCCGTTAAAATTAACGCCGCTCTCACGGCGTCCAAAACAAAAAAAAGCAGCCTTTTAGGCTGCTTTGAAATTTAGGTCCAGGAACTTCCTAAACCCCGGTGCGCCTACTCATGCCGATGAAACCAATCAAGGCCGAGCCGAACAACCAAACCGCAGACGGTAGGGACACCGAGTTTATTGAACCTACATCAGCCCTTGCTCTCGGGTAAGACGCATCAGTCAGGTCGGCCAGCACTAATATAGTTTCATTCGCTGGATCGACGGGCTGGTATGTTATTCCCTCAATCGGTGCCGCCTGCAATGGTCCAAACAAGACTATCATCAGTAACGGTATTGCCAGCCAGATTTTGAGTTGTGATGCTTTCATTTAATGTGTTTTTGCCATGTTTCTCCCTTACGGGAGGTATGTAGTCAAATTTAGTGGAGCTATTGTGCGTTTTATTGAAAATTTTCACATCACCCAAACGGGTTAAATTGGCTACTAACTATTGCTGTAAACAAGGAATTCAGGGCTGTAAGTGTGAACCACTCCACATTTTATGGAACGACTACAGAAAACTGCCAAAAATGGCAGTTTTCATTAAGGGAGAACACAATGCATTAACTCTTACATAATGCCCGTGCAGGCTGGAATCTTGCACGTCATCATTTCAAGACCATGACCACTCCTGGCGACACGGTGCATTCCCGATACGTCGGATGGCGTTGCGAAGAAACCGGGAATAAACAGCTGCTCAGTCAGGGTTAGATTGCTTTGGCCAGCGCATCCAGGCTATCGCGTGCATCACCGAATAACATACGCGTGTTTGGTTTGACGAATAGCGGGTTGTCGACACCTGCATAACCCGCCGCCATACTGCGTTTGAGCACCACGGTGTACTCGCCTTTCCAGACTTCGAGCACCGGCATTCCAGCGATCGGGCTGTCGGCATCTTCCTGCGCTGACGGATTCACCGTATCGTTCGCACCGACCACGATGGTGACGTCGATATTCGGGAAATCGTCATTGACTTCGTCCATTTCAAACACGATGTCGTAAGGGACATGCGCTTCGGCCAGCAGCACGTTCATATGCCCCGGCATGCGACCCGCAACCGGATGAATGCCGAAGCGTACATTGACACCTTTCTTGATCAGAGTTTTGGCGATATCGGAAATCGCGTGTTGCGCCTGCGCGGTCGCCATGCCGTATCCTGGCACTACCATGACTTCCTTGACTCCATTCAGCAGTTCTACCATTGCGGGAATATCAATGGTCTGTACTTCGCCTTCAATACTAGTTCCCCCTGCCGTGGAAGAACCGCCGGAAGTACCGAAACCACCGGCGATAACGCTGATAAAACTGCGATTCATCGCGCGACACATGATATAGCTAAGAATGGCACCGCTACTTCCAACCAGGGCTCCGGTCACGATCAGCAAATCGTTCGACAACATGAAACCGGTCGCCGCGGCAGCCCAGCCCGAATAGCTATTCAACATCGAAATAACCACGGGCATATCGGCACCACCGATAGCAGCCACCATATGGATACCAAACAACAACGCAAGCACTGTCATCACCAGCAACCAGATGGTTGCCTGATAATGCTCGATTTCACCGACAAACAAAACAGCCACCACCAGTACCCCGATCAACAACGCCAGATTCAGCCAGTGGCGGGCAGGCAGCAGCATCGGTGCTCCCCCGATCATGCCGCTGAGCTTGCCATAGGCGACCACTGAACCGGTAAAGGTCATCGCGCCGATGCCAACACCGAGGTAAATTTCGATTGCATGTATCGTCTTCTCAACTCCTGTGAATTGAATCGACGTATCCAGAAAATTAGCAAAGCCTATTAAAACCGCAGCCAGCCCCACCAGGCTATGCAAAATGGCAACCAACTCCGGCATCTGCGTCATCTGAACCCGGCGCGACAGGAAAAAGCCGATTGTGCCGCCGGCTGCCATAATCACTATAAGCAGATCGAGGTTGCGATCGACAAAAGCAATTATGGTGATCAGCACCGCGATAATCATACCGATAATGCCAAACAGATTGCCGCGCCGGGCAGTGATATTGGTCTTCAATCCACCCAGCGCCAGGATAAACAGCGCCGCGGCAGCGAGATAAGAAACGGTTATCAAACTGGAATTCATCCGCCTATCCCCTGAACATTTGCAACATACGTTGCGTCACTGAAAAACCGCCTACGATATTGATACTGGTGATGAATATCGCAATTCCGGCAAGAATGAAAATCAGGTTATTGGTGGTCGATATCTGGGTCAGCCCGCCGAGAATAATGATACTGCTGATCGCGTTGGTCACGCTCATCAGTGGAGTATGCAAAGAGGGGCTGACGTTCCAGACCACCATGTAACCGATGAAACAGGACAACACAAACACGGTGAAATGCCCCATGAACGAAGGTGGTGCTACCTGCCCAAGGCCAAACAGTGCCAGTCCCGCGAGAATCAACGGTAACCATGCACTTTGCATCAGGGTCACCAGCATGCCCGGTTCGGCGTCTAATTTGTCGTCAACTGAGGGTTTCGGTTTCACCAGTTGCCCGCTGTAGCTCGGCTTGCGCCC
>QIJI01000458.1 GCA_003231795.1 Gammaproteobacteria bacterium | reverse complement strand
AAGTGCATATCCTGGATCCGATCTACCGATTTCAGCAGGTGAAACATTAATGGCGTTGAAATGTTATAGGGAAGGTTACCGACCAGCCGGTAAGTCCCTTCGGCGCCGAGACTGGATAACTCGAATTCGAGTATATCTGCGTTGATGACTTCGAGCTGACCGAGATTTGCAGACTCTCGTTGTAATATCGGGATCAGATCGCGATCAAGCTCAATCGCGGTCAGCGATTTGCATAGGCGCAGCAGCGGATAAGTGAGTGCGCCCCGGCCCGGGCCAATTTCGACGAGTTTTTCTCCCGCCTGGGGATTAATCGCGCGCAACAGACACTCGATAATGCTCCGATCGTGCAGAAAATGCTGCCCAAAACGTTTGCGTGCCTTATGCATGACTATTTCGGCTCGGTGGTAGAATCAGGCAGGGTTTCGCGCACACAGCGTTTGCAAAATGGCCGAATCAATAGCGGTCAGCAAACTGTCGGCTCGCGCCCTGGAAGTCCCGGCCAGGTCGAGCGCGGTACCGTGATCGACCGAAGTCCGGATAATCGGCAATCCCAGTGTCGTGTTGACCGCATTGTGGAAACCCGAGTATTTGAGCACGGGCAATCCCTGATCGTGATACATCGCCAGAACCGCATCAGCATCTGCCAGCATACCTGCGGTGAACAGTGTATCAGCCGGATAGGGCCCGCTGAGATTGATGCCGGAGCTTTGAAGAGCTTCGATCGCCGGAATTATGATGTCGGTTTCTTCATTGCCCAGAATGCCGTTTTCTCCCGCATGCGGGTTAAGGCCGCATACCTTGATGTGTGGATTTTCGATCGCAAAGCGACTGCGCAGATCACGATCCAAAATGGACACGATCTCGATGATTAATTCACGACTGATGGCATCGGCGACTGAGCGCAGGGGCAGGTGCGTGGTGACTAGCGCAACTCTTAAATTTTCACTGGTGAGTAGCATCACCGGTTTCGCGTTACAGATATCGGCCAGAAATTCGGTGTGCCCGGTAAACGCAACTCCCGCGCGATTGATGACTTCCTTGTGTACCGGTGCGGTAACCATGGCGTCGAACTCCCCTTGCAGGCAAGCTTCGCAGGCGTGTTGTAACATCGCCAGTACATATTCGGCGTTGTTTTTGTCAAGCTGGCCCGGCACACAGGGACTGGCCAGGGGTAAATCGATTACCTGTATGTTATCGCCGTCACCAGAACTAGTCATGTCATCGCTAAAACTGATTTCTGACCCCAGCGATCGTGCTCTGGTCTCGAGCATTTTACGATCCCCGAGGACGGTGAGGTGGGCCTTGAATTTTTCAGGGTTAATGCCGGCGATAATATCGGGGCCGATTCCAGCGGGTTCTCCCGAGGTGATAATGATCCTCGGATCAGGCATCGGGTTTGTCGGGATAAATGACGTATGCCTTGTCTCGTAAGCGACGTTTCCACAAGTCGAAAACTTCGCGTTTCTTTTGCAGTAGCAATTGGCCATAGATTTTGTCGCGCTTGTTTTGCGCAGTCTCATCCACGGTGCGCCGTGCGGTAACCTCAATAAGGTGCCAGCCGAACTGGCTGCGAAACGGCTGGCTGAGTTCGCCGAATTCGAGCTGGTTAGCAACATTTTCATATTCCTTGACCGTAGCCCCTGACTGTTGCCAACCAATATCGCCACCCAGTGCTCCCGACGTATAGTCCACCGAATAGAGTCGCGCGAGTCGGCCGAAATCCTCGCCGTCCAGAATGCGTTTACGGAATTCGAGCAATCGTTGCTCGGAATCCTGTTCGCTGACCAATTCGTTCGGCTTGATCAGAATATGGCGGCTTCGTGTTTGTTTGGTTAATACCTGTTCCAGATCGCGCCGTTGGTTAAGGAACACGATATGCAGCCCGCTGGGGCTACGGATTGGCCCCGCATAACCGCCGGGATCCATCGATAGAACCTCGTTCGAAAAAAGACCCGGGATTTCTGCTTTCTTGCGCCAGCCCAGATCTCCCCCCTGTAAAGCCGTGTCGGCGGCTGAAAAGGTATTGGCTAACTGGTCAAACTGAGCTCCCTGGTCGAGCTGGGAAATAATTTCCGCAGCGGACTGCTGTGCCTCGTTAATCTGTTCAGGAGTTGCGGCGTCCGGAATCGGGATCAGTATATGCGACAGTCGGTATTCAAAGCGGGCTTCCTCGTCACCATTACGCGCGATAAAATCGTCAACCTCGACTTCACTAATGATGGCGTTGTTTTGGCTATATTGTCGTTGCAGGGTCGAAATGATGAGTTCGCGTCGTACCGTTTCGCGATACTTTTCGTAGTCGAGGCCTTCAGCTAACAAAGCTTTGCGGTAGTCCGAAAGGCTTAGTTTGTTTTGCTTTGCGATGCGCTGCATTGTTTGGTTCAACTGACTGTCGGAAATCCCGATGCCACGTCGTTTGGACTCCTGCAACAGAAGTGAGTCGCTTATCAGAGCCTCAAGGACCTGTCGTTGCAGGGTTTCGCCTTTGGGTAGATTGCGTTTACTGCGCTTAAACTCGATGGTTACCAGTTGAATCTGGTTGTTCAACTGGCGCTCGGTAATAACGCTTTCATCGACGATTGCCACGATCGTATCCAGTGATGTCTCTGGTGCAGCCATGAGCGGAACCGGCAATGCGAAGATCAGTAAAAAAGTTAAACGTTGTAGTGTGGTCATTTGGGAACCTCTGATTAATTATGTCATATCTCTGCGAGTCCTGAAGCGCGCAGCTGCAAGACGCACTTCGCAGCAAATGGCCTAAGTCCTTTGCCAGAAGTGCAACGCGGTAGATGTGCGTTTCAGCCTGTGGGCCAGAGACATGACATAATTAATCAGAGGTCCCTTAAAATCCTGATTTATATCCCGGAATTGCATTAGTCAATTGCCGGTCTATATCGTCTCCGGCCTGGCTCAATCCTTTAAGCGTAATCTCGAAGTAAATGCTGTTGTCGGTTTCCTCAAAGTCATCAATTTTATCACCGCTTTGGCCGGCCAGTATTTTAAGGCCCCAGCAACAAGATTCATAGTTTAACCCGATTAAATTCTCGACCGGTTTGTCGAACAGCAACGATTGGTGACGTTTTGCAACCAGGGTCCAGCGTTCGTTGATCGGGTAGGCTAGCGAGATCAACCCCTGCTCAAGTTCGTCTTCGGTGAAATAATAGCCAAGATTAGCTGCGAATCCATCATCACGGTAATTTATCGTCAGGTCACGCTCATTTAAATCACTGTCTTCCTGGTCATACACCAGCCGGCTCGCAATACGGGTGCGAGCGTTCGGCCACAGGTCCAATTCAGTAATAACGTTGGAACGGGTGGCTTCATCGCGGGTACCATCGAGGCTGACGAGCCGATC
>QIJI01000286.1 GCA_003231795.1 Gammaproteobacteria bacterium | reverse complement strand
GCAGTGCGCGTCTGGTGGGCTGGTTTTCGGGTGTGATCCGTCATGTTCAAACCGGTTATCTGCACCACTATGCGTTCGCGATGATTTCGGGGCTGATCCTTTTGCTGGGCTGGGTGGTTCTGGGCTAAGTCTTGAGGCCTAAGACCTAAAAAATAAGACCTATTAAAGATAAGAAATATGGAAAAGCAATAAACTATGTACGCTGACTGGCCCTTGTTAAGCCTTGTTGTCTGGACGCCGATACTGGGTGGCATCCTGGTGTTGTTTGCGGGCGACAAGGAGCCGTCGGGCGCGCGTAAAATTGCACTGGTTGTGTCCATTGTTACTTTTCTGATGACCCTGCCGCTGTATGCCCAGTTCAACACTGATACCCATTTAATGCAGTTTGTCGAACGCCGGGAATGGATTGCCGCGTTTAACATCGAGTATTACCTTGGCATTGACGGTATTTCGATGCCACTGATTTTGCTGACTTCGTTCATTACGGTAATCGTGGTCATTTCAGCCTGGGAAGTGATTCAGTACCGGGTATCGCAGTACCTGGCGGCATTCCTGTTCATGGAAGGTTTCATGATCGGTACTTTTTCGGCCCTCGATTCAATCCTGTTTTACATTTTCTTTGAAGCCATGTTGATACCGATGTTCCTGGTAATTGGCATCTGGGGCGGGGCGAATCGCGTTTACGCGACGCTGAAATTCTTCCTCTATACCTTTATCGGCTCGGTGTTGATGCTGGTGGCACTGATCTATATGTATACCAAAAGCGGCAGTTTCGCAATTCTCGATTTTCAACTTCTGCAACTCTCGCTGCAAGAGCAGATCCTTATTTTTCTTGCCTTCCTGGTCGCATTTGCGGTCAAGGTGCCAATGTGGCCTGTGCATACCTGGTTGCCGGATGCGCACGTTGAAGCACCGACGGGTGGTTCGGTCATATTGGCCGCCATCATGTTGAAAATTGGCGGCTATGGTTTTCTGCGATTCAGCCTGCCGATCACGCCGGATGCGAGTGCAGAACTCGACTGGCTGATAATTACCATGTCGCTAACCGCGGTCGTTTATATTGGTTTTGTTGCATTGGTCCAGAAAGACATGAAAAAACTCATCGCGTATTCTTCGATCGCGCATATGGGCTTTGTAACGCTCGGGTTTTTTATCGTATTTCGTATCGTGAACTCGGGTAATGGCGACCAGGGTGCCGCGCTTGCACTCGAGGGTGGCATGGTGCAAATGATTTCACATGGATTCATTTCCGCGGCAATGTTCCTCTGTGTCGGGGTGTTGTATGACCGCATGCATAGTCGCCAGATTGCTGACTATGGCGGTGTCGCCAATACCATGCCGATTTTTGCTGCCTTCATGGTATTTTTTGCGATGGCCAATGCAGGATTACCCGGAACCTCGGGATTTGTCGGTGAGTTCATGGTGATACTGGCAAGCATGAAAGCCAGCTTCTGGATCGCGTTTCTGGCTGCGACCACGCTGATCCTCGGTGCCGCATATACTTTATGGATGGTCAAACGTGTTATTTATGGAGAAATTGCCAACGATAACGTGCGTGAACTGACCGATCTAAACCGTCGTGAGTTTCTGATTCTGGCAATTTTGGCCTTCGCGGTTCTGGCACTCGGTCTGTGGCCGGCCCCTCTGCTCGAAGTCATGCATCCAACTATCGAAAATTTGCTCAATCACATTTCGAATTCAAAAATATGACACCCGACTTCGTACAGCCCGATTTACTGCCTGCCTTGCCTGAAATGGTAATGCTGGCGATGACCTGCCTGGTGTTAATGGTTGATTTGTTTCTGCCCCAGGAAAAGCGCGGCTTTACTGTTTTACTGGCGGTTGTGACACTGGTAATGACTATTCTGGCCATTTTGATAGTCGCACCCGAGACTTCGGTGAGTAGTTTTGGCGGGTCTTTCGTACTGGACCAGATGGCAGTGGTGTTAAAAATAGCGGTCTGCGGCGTTTCGATTTTGGTGTTTGTCTATTCGCGCGACTACCTCAAAGATAACGATATGTATAAGGGGGAGTATTACGTACTCGCGCTGTTTGCAACGCTTGGCATGATGATAATGATCTCGGCGCATTCTTTCCTGATGATTTACCTCGGGCTGGAACTGCTGTCGTTATCGTTATATGCAATGATCGCTTTTAATCGGAATTCAATCAGCGCATCCGAATCGGCGATGAAATACTTCGTACTGGGAGCCATGGCCTCCGGCCTGCTGCTTTATGGTATTTCGATTTTCTATGGTCTTACCGGAACGCTGGATCTGAATCAGGTATCGGCAACGGTGGGCAGTCAGGCTTCCAACAATCCGGTAGCGCTTGGATTTGCGTTAACCTTTATCGTGGTCGGCCTTGCATTCAAGCTCGGAGCGGTTCCGTTTCACATGTGGTTACCCGATGTCTACCAGGGTTCTCCGACTTCGGTGACGCTATTTATCGCCACCGCACCGAAGATTGCCGGTTTCGCAATGGCCATTCGCTTGCTGGTTGACGGTCTTGGCGATTTGCAACTGGACTGGTCGCAGATGCTGACCGTGCTGGCAGTAGCGTCGATGGCAATCGGAAACATCATTGCGATTGCGCAAACCAACTTTAAACGCATGCTGGCCTACTCGACTATTGCGCATGTTGGGTTCATATTGCTCGGAATCCTGTCAGGTACTGCCAATGGATTTGCGTCGGCCATGTTTTACACCATCACCTATGCAATCACTTCGTCGGCTGCGTTTGGTGTGCTGATTGTTTTGAACCGGAAAGGTTTCGAAGCTGAAAACATCAGCGATCTTAGCGGGCTCAACGATGCTAACCCGTGGTATGCCGCATTACTTGCGATTGCGATGTTTTCAATGGCGGGTCTACCACCGACGGTCGGATTTTATGCCAAATTGAGCGTGTTGCAATCGGTTATCCAGGTCGATATGGTCTGGCTTGCGGTAGTAGCGGTACTGTTTTCGGTGATTGGATTGTTTTATTACCTGCGCGTGATCAAGGTGATGTATTTTGATCAACCGCTCGAAGATCAAACAATATCGATCAAGCCGGCACTGGACGTAAAAATCTTGCTCAGCGCGAATAGCCTCAGCCTGATTTTGCTCGGACTGTTCCCAGCCAGCCTGATGGCATATTGCATTCTCGCATTTAGTTAGCCATCCAGCGCTTCTAGCCCTTGTAAATGTAGTCCAACCTAGCTATTATTCTGCGCCTCTGATGCGGGGTGGAGCAGTCTGGTAGCTCGTCGGGCTCATAACCCGAAGGTCGTAGGTTCAAATCCTGCCCCCGCTACCAATTTCCTAAAATAAAATTATTAGTCGCTCACAAAGCTGCGCGACTAATAATTTTATTTTAGGAAAT
>QIJI01000354.1 GCA_003231795.1 Gammaproteobacteria bacterium | reverse complement strand
AAGCCTGCGGGTGGTGATACTGATCAGTTACGCGCGGCCTCGGCCGGTTTATGTGATATTGCTATCGCCAATACCTATTACTTCGGGCGACTGGCCAAAAGTCAGAAAGAGAAAGATCAGCAGGTTGCCAAAAACCTGAAAATTTTCTGGCCTAACCAGAATGACCGGGGCGCACATATCAATGTCAGTGGTGCCGGTATTACCAAATACGCAAAACATCGCGAAGCCGCCGAGCGATTGCTCGAATTCCTGGTAAATCCGGATTCGCAAACCTGGTATGCCGCGGTCAACAATGAGTATCCGGTCGTGTCGGATGCGACGACTTCACCATTGCTGGAATCTTTCGGTAGTTTTAAAGCCGACAGTCTGAATTTAAGCCACCTCGGAGAGAATAATCGCGCCGCGGTTGAATTGATGGATCGCGCCGGCTGGCGTTAATCCAGTCGATTTATCAGCGGCTCCCCAAGTCCGACAGGCTCCTGCTACTGCAATATAGTATACCTCTGTCTTCCCCGCCCCTCTGGCGAGTTAAAAGGCCGCCAACAAATATTGATATAAATGCCAGCGACCTTTTAAACCTGCTGTTGAAGCAATTCGGATCACAGCAAACCGCTACGCGTTTGTTATGACCAGTGATGCGGGGCTAAAAGCGGCTGCAAAGATATTTGGTACCCGGTTTATTGATTGACTTTTCCAGGCAGGCTCAAGTCGCCAGACGCTATATCCATCACATCGACAACACATAGGAGCGGTGAGCGCACACTTTGATTGACGCCCAAGCCTGCTGTTACCCCGTCATAGTTAGCATCTTCAACCAGGTCGATATTATTAAATGCAACCTTAACTTCGATGGTGTCTTGTTTAAAGCTAGGATCCCATCCCGGGCTATCCAGCAAAATCGGGAGCCCCGGCCAGGTCTTTGGCAATGCTGGCTCACTGCCTTTTGGTATATCGACGACCCCTAAAGCACCGGCACCGCACTGCTCGTCAGGTTGAAGTACAACCCAGTGGCTATGCCAGATATCGCCATCATTGGCGGGATTACCGTCAGCATTTTCGTCATACAACGGGGTGTCATCAAAATCAGCATGGGCGGTAACAGCAAGTGCCAGGATGCCAGCATTTTTATCGAATCCTGCCACCGAACTATCCAGGGTGGTGGGCCAGACGTAGGAAAACACCGAGCTCCCTGCCAATTTTCCAATTGCAGTTGGCTTGTTAGTGCCAGCTTTACCGGAAACCTGCATATGAAATGTCGCCACATTTCCCTGAGTTGAGATTTTGGCGTGGACAATGTCAAAGGGAGCCTTGATCTTGCTCTCGGAAGAAGACTGGATCCCGTCTGAGTAGTCGCCACCAGCAATACTGGTGGTACTAACGAAGCTTGCCGCTAAAGCTGATAAAAACAAAGGTCGTATATTCATGGCTAATTCCAATTGGTATTGAGTCGAAACCAAATTTTAAACCAAAGTTTTGCCGCTTGTCAAGAAAGTATTGATTCGATACTATATGCTCGTGAATACACTAATCACCCAACAACTACTAGAAAGGCTAGCAAGCTTGTTGCGCAGTGAAAGTCGAAACTTGCTTGTGAACTATGGTTTGCAACCGGTTCAATTTGAAGCATTGCATTATTTGTCGATTTGTAATCGATACTCGGATACGCCGAAGGCAGTGACTGAATTTCTTGGTCAGACCAAAGGCACCGTTTCGCAAACCCTCAAAGTGCTCGAAAAGAAAGGGTTATTGAATAAAAAAGCAGATGTAGATGACAAGCGTGTGACCCGACTGTCGATAACTAAAAAAGGGGAAAGCCTGGTTGAAAATATACTGCCGTCGCCACTACTCATTTCGGCCGGTAACCTTATGACGAGTCAATCGATTCAAGCAACCAATTCGTCTCTGGGTTCGTTGCTCTATCACTTACAAAGTGCAAACAAATTTAAAACCTTCGGCCAGTGCGACACCTGCCAGCACAATATTAAAAAGGATTCGGGTGAATATTTGTGTGGACTTACTAAAGAACCGCTTAGCAAAAGGGAAGTTAACCTCATTTGTCGCGACCACTTGCCATACAAGCGCATGCAGTCGGATCAGCAAACCGCTACGCACTTTGTCGATTGCTGATGCGAAGCTACCTGCCGCGATAAAATTCAACCCGACTAAAGACACAGAACAATTCCGGGCTTCCCAACCCGTGGGGCAATTGTTTCCACTATTCGGTGTTGAAGTTGAAAATTATTGGGTCTCTGGTTGGGATTACAAATAGGATTACATTGTGCTGGTTGAAAAGATTCAGGCACTATCGGGGATTTTCAGGATCAAATATCGGTAATGCGTTGTTTGCGCATTGAACGCTCGCCCTGGAATCATATGAAATCGATTTTTCGAATTATAGCTGCAACGGGATTGCTGGCCGTTTTTGTCAGCGGTTGCTCGGTGGATCGCATCGCGCTCGACAAAAAGGACGATTTGATAGTCTTGTTGAATCCCGAGTTAGCGCTGGACGGGGAGTGGGAACACCGGCGTCTGAAGCGAAGCGACACCGAATATGTTCATGTTGAAACCGGGCTAGGCCATACCATCCGGGCCACCGGTAATCAATCGGCTTCCATCCTGTATCGTTTTTTCGAACCTATCAGTCTGAATTGCGACAGAATGCGCTGGAGCTGGTTTGTGCAGGAACCTCAGCCGGGATCGGATCTGCGGGTAAAGGGCAGGGATGATGTGGCCGCTTCGGTGTTCGTTATGTTTGGCGATGCAGGTCTTTTCCAGGACAAACCGGTGCCAACGCTGAAATATGTCTGGGCCAATAAGCAACATAATAAGGGCGACATAATCGCCGGGCCATATCAAAAAGAATTCATTCGCACTATCGTCCTTCAAAATGACAATGCGGGTGAGCAAAAGCTGGTAACCGAAAATGTGAACCTGAAACAGGACTATGTAAAAGCCTTCGGTGTTGAACCGGAAGGCAATATTTACGGCGTTGCAATTTTCACCGACAACGACGATACGCGGGAACCCATTGTTGCACATTATGGAAAAATTGAATTATTGTGTCGTGAATAAGGTCTCGATAAAACGCCCTCTCGATGGTTACGGAGTCAGTCCATGTCGATAACGAAGCGAACCCGATTGCGCGATTCTTATATTCAGGGTTGGTATCAAATGGATGCCGGGCAGCTACTGGCTACTACTGCAAATGATTTCATTTTTGACGACCCGTTCGAAGCGCAACCGATCACGCGCGAAATGCTGCCCGATTATATGTTGCGCTGGGATCAGCGCTCGCGCGCATTAGGCGCCGATAATCGATGGAAAATGACGCATGAATTACGACAGGACAAAAATGGCATACTGACCCACTGGG
>QIJI01000340.1 GCA_003231795.1 Gammaproteobacteria bacterium | reverse complement strand
TCGGCACCTTGCGACATCAGGGTCATTGCGGCCTGACGTTCCTTACCCGGGTCATACCAGGAATTCACCCAGATCACCCGCAACTCGGCCTTCGGATTGACACTGCGAGCGCCCTTGATAAACGCGTTAATGCCCTGCAATACCTCGGGAATAGGGAAGGCAGCAACATATCCCAGTATGTTTGACTCGGTCATTTCACCGGCGATTATACCGGTCAGATAGCGACCTTCGTAGAAGCGCGCATTGACCAGGCCCATGTTTTTGCCCATTTTATAGCCAGTGGCATGAACAAACGCGGTGTTGCGAAATGTTTTCGAAACCTTAAGCGCATAGTTCATGTAACCAAAACTGGTCGCGAACACGACCTTGTCGCCACGCTTTGCCATTTCACGAATAACGCGTTCGGCGTCAGCGCCTTCGGCGACATTTTCAACGTAACTGGTAGTCACGCCGGTTTCTTTTTCCAGTTGCAGGCGACCGAGGTCGTGTTGATAGGTCCAGCCGGCATCGCCGATCGGGCTGACATAGACAAAACCGACATTATCGACTGCCATACTGGTCGTGCTCATCGCGCCGGCGATCAGCGCCAGTCCCAGTTTTTGTATCATTTTCTTATGTATCATTTTTGACCCTCCCGGGTTTCTTTTTTAGTGAATAAGTCAGGGTTAACCCCCGGTTTATAACGATTTCTCTATTAACGGTTGCTGAAGCTAACCTTCCGGGCGGAATGGTTGCCCCAACGAAACCGGTGCATTGAGTCGCACAGTGTCCCGATCACGCGAAATTATCACCAGCACGATAATGGTCGCAAGATAAGGTAGTGCCGACAGAAACTGCGCCGGTATATTGATATCAAGTCCTGATCCCTGCACGAACAACTGCGCCACCATGACACCGCCAAATAAATAGGCACCCACCAGTACCCGAAACGGGCGCCAGGTGGCAAACACTACCAATGCAATCGCTATCCAGCCACGACCCGAAACCATGCCTTCGACCCACAGGGGGGTGTAGAAAACCGACAGGAATGCGCCACCAATTCCAGCCATTGCACCACCGAAAATAGTTGCCATATAGCGAATCCTGATAACCGGGTATCCGATCGAATGCGCCGAAGAGGGCGATTCTCCGATCGAACGCAATATAAGGCCCTGGCGACTACGATAAAGAAACCAGGCAAGAGCGCCAAACAAGGCCCAGGAAAAATAGACCAGTGCCTGTTGCGCAAACAGCGGCTCTCCAATTATCGGTATATCAGCCAGCAACGGGATTCGCACGGGGCCCACAGTTGGCAATATATCGGATTCGTAAGGTTTACCGATAAAGGCAGACAGACCTACGCCCAGAATTGACAACGCCAGGCCAGTGGCTACCTGATTCCCCATCAGGGTCAGCACCACCACCGCGAACAGGAACGACATCGCCGCACCTGCCAGCATTCCTGCAATCACTCCCAACCACGGATTACCGCTGTGAAGCGTAACCGCAAAACCCGCGATTGCGCCCATCGCCATCATGCCTTCGGCACCGAGATTGAGAACGCCCGCTTTTTCAGCAATTAGCTGACCGAGCGCGACAATGATCAACGGTGTTCCGGCGACGATGGTAGCAAACAGGATTGAACTGAGGATATCCATTACACAGCCCTCTTCCAACGAATACGGTAGTTAATAAAAACATCTGATCCGAGCAGAAACATCAGCAGCATTCCCTGGAATACATTGGAAATCGAAGCAGGCAAATTCAGGTATTGCTGCGCCTGTTCGCCGCCGAGATACAACAAGGCCATCAGCAGGCTGGCGAAAAAGATTCCGATCGGATTAAGCCGGGCGACAAAAGCGACAATGATGGCCGCAAAGCCGTAATTATTGGATACATGCACGGTGATCTGGCCCATGGGTCCCGCCACTTCGGACATGCCGGCCAGGCCGGCCATGCCACCACCACTTAAAAGTCCGATCCAGATCATGCGTTTTGCTGAAAATCCGGCGTAGCGCGCCGCATCACTGGCATAACCCGCGACCTGCATTTGAAAGCCGTAAAAACTGCGATACATGAAAATATAACCAACCAGTAAGGTACCAATGCCGAGACCAAAGGCCAGGTTCAAACGAGTGTCTTCGAGAATGATCGGCAGTAACGCCGAATCATCGAACAAACGTGATTGCGGAAAATTAAAACCGTCGGGATCCATCATCGGGCCATGCACCAGCCAGGACACCAACAACTGGGCAACATAAACCAGCATTAGTGATACCAGGATTTCGTTGGTGTTGAATTGCGTTTTCAGAAATGCCGGAATCGATGCCCACAGCATGCCGCCAATAGCTCCGGCGATAACCATCAGGATCAGGATGTGGGCGCCTTCGGACTCATAAAAATACAGCGCAACTGCGCTCGCGGCTATTGCACCGGCGATCAATTGACCTTCGGCACCGATGTTCCACACATTGGCCCGAAATCCGACCGCCAGTCCAATCGCGCACAACATCAACGGAGTCGCTTTCAACAACAACTCCGAGACGCCGTAGAGATCCCTGACCGGATAAATGAAAAAGACCTTGAATCCTTCCAGTGGACTTTTACCGAGCACGGTAAACAACAACAACCCGCCAATCAGCATCAATACGATTGCAATCAACGGGGACGCGTAGGACATCAGCTGCGATACTTCGGCGCGTTTTTCGAGTCTAATCATGAGTAACTACCTCGCTCGCAGATTCCTGTGCGCCGGGAACCTGATCCCACATGCCACTCATCCAGACTCCGATTTCATCGATATTGGTATCCGCCAGATTTTTCGCCGGCGACAAACGGCCGTTTGCGATTACCGCGATTCGATCCGAAATTTCGAACAACTCCTCGAGTTCTTCTGATATCACCAGAATGGCCGTGCCCTGATTGCGTAGGTCAATCAATTCCTGCCGGATAAAAGCAGCAGCACCGACATCGACACCCCAGGTCGGTTGCGCCACGATCAGCAAACGAGGCGCCAGTAAAATTTCCCGCCCCATAATAAATTTCTGTAAATTGCCGCCCGACAGCGAATTGGCTGGATATTCTGCACCACCACATTTGACGTTGAAGCCATCGATGCATTTACGCGCAAATTCTGCAATCTTGTCGAACTGAATCATGCCATTTTTCAGCATCCCGGCATGATGCGCCGTGAGCAAGGCATTTTCGGTCAGCGACATACGCGGCACCGCGCCACGACCGAGACGCTCTTCCGGTACAAATCCCATGCCATTGGCGCGTCGTTGATCCGGCAGATCGTGGCCGCTAGCCTTGCCGCAGATGAAAATTCCACCGCTGTCATCAATGAGTTCCTCACCCGACAGTGCATACAGCAATTCCCGCTGCCCGTTTCCGGAAACGCC
>QIJI01000183.1 GCA_003231795.1 Gammaproteobacteria bacterium | reverse complement strand
TTTAAATCCTATGCGGCGCAATTGAAAAACTTTCACGTACTGCCGGTGTATGGCGGGCAGGAATACGGCACCCAGTTGCGCGCATTGCAACGCGGTGTGCATGTCATCGTCGGAACTCCGGGACGGGTCATGGACCATATGCGGCGTGGCACCATAAAACTCGATAAACTTACCACGCTGGTGCTTGATGAAGCCGACGAAATGCTGCGTATGGGTTTTATCGATGATGTCGAATGGGTGTTGGAGCAAACTCCAAAAAAACGTCAAATTGCGCTCTTTTCCGCCACCATGCCGACCGAAATTCGGAAAATTACGCGGCGCTACTTACGCGATCCGGCAGAGATTACGATCAAGGTCAAATCCTCGACCGCGGATACAATTCGGCAACGATTCTGGCCGGTCAGTGGAACGCATAAGCTGGATGCACTCACGCGGATTCTCGAAGCGGAAAGTTTTGATGCAATGCTGGTGTTTGTGCGAACAAAAACAGCAACCCTCGAAGTGGCGGAAAAGCTCGAAGCCCGGGGTTATAGCAGTACTGCGCTGAACGGTGATATCGCGCAGAAAAATCGCGAACGCATCATCAGTCAGCTTAAAGCGGGCAAGCTCGATATTCTGGTTGCCACTGATGTGGCGGCGCGCGGTCTCGATGTCGAAAGGATTTCTCATGTGATCAACTATGACATTCCGCACGATACCGAAGCTTATGTGCATCGCATTGGACGTACCGGTCGGGCAGGCCGCGAAGGCGACGCAATTTTGTTTGTTGCTCCCCGTGAAAAACGCATGTTGCAGGCGATCGAGAGGGCTACCAACAAGCGGATCGAGCTGATGGAATTACCGTCAACCGACATGGTCAATAATCGCCGCATCGAGAAGTTCAAACAGCGCATCAGCGATACTATAGCCGACGAGGATTTAGGCCTGTTTAAGGATTTGATCGAGCAATACCGGCAGGAAAACGGGGTTGATACGCTCGATATTGCAGCGGCACTCGCCAAGCAGGTACAGGGCCGGGCACCATTTCTGTTATCGGGGAAATCGTTCAAGCAACCCACGTTTGAGCGCGAGCGAGATGATTCGAAGGAGCGGAAAAATTGGCGACGTACTGAACCAGGTGATGGCGCGGGCGATTTGAGCGAACGGAAAAAGCAGCGACGCAATGAATCTCGTGGTGACGCCGGTGGTGACAGGAAACCGCGTCGATCAGAATATGATCGAGACGAGCAGGCAACGGAAGCGGGCATGGATCGTTTTCGCATTGAGGTAGGTCACAATCACAAGGTGAAACCCGGCAATATCGTTGGTGCAATCGCCAACGAGGCCGATATCGACAGCAAGTTTATCGGACGAATTAATATTTTCGATGACTATAGCCTGGTTGATCTGCCCGAGGATATGCCGAAAGAGTTGCTCAAACATTTGCGCCAGGTTCGAGTTGCAGGACAACGCCTGGACATATCTCAGCTCGGGGGTAAAAGGGAACCGGCGCGGGGTAAGAAGGTAGAAGCTAAAAAAGCTCGGCGAGCAAAGCCGAAGGTCAGACACCGGGACACCAAAAACAAGGGCAAACCGAAGCGCGCGCGACAAAAGGAAAAGTAATTGCCTTACATCAATTCCGTCGTCATTTCGGCCTGCGGGAAGATGATGGTTAGAGCGAGAGATAACAGGTTGTTTAAAATCAAATGCAATTTTTGACAAAGTACGGTTTAAACCGGATCGGTGTTTTTTCAGTGCCGGGAGAGTGTGGCGAAATCCAGATCTGTCCGGTTTGGGTGTAGTTGCCACTCGGGATTATGAATTCGCTGCCGAATAGATCGCTTTCAACCAGTTGACCATAAACTAACCAGTATCGACCCTGTTTACCCCAGGCCTGGTTAAACACCCGGGTCACCGCAATCCGGGTACCGATTGGAACCTCGCCTATTTTTTCCCATAATAGGCCATAGCTGCCAGTGTTCCATTCGTTGTAGGGAAGTCCTGTTTGCAGCAGATAAGTGCTGGTTTTGTTGCCAACCTGCGCTGATGAAAGTTGGTAAAGTTCACTCTCGATAGTGGTTTGATAGCACCCATTAATCAAATTTTTGGTAAATTCGGAATCGGTGACGTCATAGCTGATCGTTGAGCAACCCGTCAGGGCAAAGACCCCAATCAGCAGTACTCGACAGTATTTTCGGGTCACTCGATTTCCGCAGGCGATTTCAGTCACTGGCTAATAGACTCCAGGCCTTCAACCGAGTTCATTCGAACTAAATCCAGAATCTCCTCTCTATACTGTACACATTCGATATGAACAACATTTTTCGTATCGTCCGAATTATCAATGTCTTTGGAGACTGGTTGCGATGTTATCAAGTACTTTCAAACCCCTGCGTATTTCTGCCGTTGTGATTTCCCTGGTGTTTTTCTCGGTTGCATCTGCCGATGAAGATCTCGCATCCGGCACTTTTAAAGGCGCAAGCGGGTATAGCACCTCAGGAAGTGTAACCGTCGTAAAAACCTCAGATGGAATACAGGTTGTACTCGGTGAAGACTTTAAATTTAGCGGTGCTCCCGATGCACGAGTGGGTTTTGGAAAAAACGGTAAATACGACAGCAAAAGCCATCTTGAGTTACTTCGTTCCAACAAGGGTCGCCAGGTTTACGCGGTTCCGGCCTCGCTTGATATCGACGGCTATAACGAAATCTATATTTGGTGTAAAAGATTTGGCGTTCCGTTAGGGGTGGCCAAAATCAAATAACTTCAGCGGATCGATGGTTGTTCCAGCAGTTGGTTAACATGCACAAGAATTGATGCTAGATTGGCAGGCAATCCTGCCAGGTAAGGTGATGACCGAGCTTTCCGTCACCTGCTGTTGAGATGATAAAAGGTCTCAAAATTTAGTAACTGGAGAGATGTACGTGCTAAAGCTGCCCCCACATAGTGCCCACCTCGCGCCACTTTTTGTCGAGCTTCAGAAAAAACTGAACCTGACCACGACCAACCCGATCGATGCCACGGCGTGGTTTCTGGGCCCGAAGGCAGAAAATGCCGAAGCGCTGAAAGAATTTGTGCTAATGGCGGCACAGGGGCAGATCGATAGTCGTATTGCCTACATGCCTGGCGATCCTCGATTATTCAAAGATGAACCCGAAGGCCATGAGGAATCGATCGGAATCATCCGCGAGGAATTGAAACATCTGATTGATGCCTTGCAGGGTTCGATTCCGCTGGCCAGCTATCGCAACCAGTCGCATATGTACTGGGACCTGACCTTGCCCGGCATTGTCGGCTATTTCGCCGCGATGATGTACAACCAGAACAATGTCGCTGCCGAAGCATCCCCGGTGACTACTCTGCTGGAAATCGAGGTGGGGAAAGACCTCTGCAAAATGCTCGGATTTGAAATT
>QIJI01000211.1 GCA_003231795.1 Gammaproteobacteria bacterium | reverse complement strand
TCGCCTGATGGGCCTGGTCGAACACTTCGCCGGCCTTTATCGAAGTTTCAAATGGACCACCCAGATTGGCGTTGCAATTGATCAGGCAATCAGTAATCGCCGTAACAACCGTTTGCGGAACCTGGGTGCCGCCGGGGTTGTCAAAAAAGACAGGCGCGCTTGCGCCATTACTTTTTGAAATAGCCGGAAATTGAGCGCGGACCGTGTCGATATCAAGGGGTGTCATAGTCTGTTACTCTCTACTGTCAAAGCTGTCATTTAATTCGAGAAAAGACTAGCTGCCAGTAACGACGCGGTCAATCCTCCCTAAGTAGGACAGACATAACGATGACGTCAATTGAAGATGATCCTTTAAGTTGGGATAGGCATCTTGCCCGGATGATAGAACGGGTTGATAGCGACGAGCTGCCAGCTCAGTTGGTCGCGGGACTATCTGGCCTGATCTCGTTTACCATGGCAACGATGTTTATAATGCGCGGGCAATCCCGTCCGATTTGCATTTATGAAAACTTTCCGGATTCGATCAACAAAATCGGAATTGAAAATTTCGTCAGTGGGACCTATGTTCTTAACCCGGTTTATCGGGCCCACCTGAACGGAATCAAGCAAGGTGTTCATCGATTTCGTGATCTCGCGCCTGATGATTATTTTTCCAGTGGTTTCACCGAAACGCACAAAGTCATTCTAGCTCCGGACGAAGAAATTGCCCACCTGACCGAAGGTTGGCCACGAGGATTTGAAGAGCTTGTCATCGTCGCGCCTATCGGCGATGTGACCGTCGAAATCGATCTTTACAGGAGGTACAAGGACGGTGGCTTTAGTCAGGCTAATATTGATATCTTATCATCACGTATGCAGGTTATCGGGGCGATAATGATCAAATTCTGGCAGTTGCGTAGCGATAAACTGGCACCCAATCCACGCGATAACAGCATCAATGATATCTACGATGGTTTTGGCGCCGATGTACTGTCATTACGAGAGCGCGAGGTAATCCAATATGTATTAAGGGGACATTCTTCAGGATCGATAGCGCTTAACCTGGATGTATCGGTCACGACTATAAAAACTCACCGCAAACGCGCCTATTCGAAATTGAAAATTTCTTCACAGTCCGAATTATTCTCAATGTTTCTGAATTGCGCGAAGGCAAGTTTCGGTTAATTTTAAGGAGTCGCTGATTGCACTCTTGCTCCTGCCGCGGTTTTGAAGTCGTATCCAGCATACCCGGAATCCATGCTATCGAACTTTTATAATCGTGCGAGACGTCATCAGAAAATGTAGCGGTCCGGTGTGCGGGATCACTTTTCGGCCGCAGCTCGCTCGCCCCTGCGTCGGGGCGCCTCGATAATTGCAACCACATTTTTGATATCCTAACCCGAACTGTATTCAGATTGCCTTAGCAGAATTTACTGCATGGTTTATCATCGCTTGAATCGATGAATTGGTATTCGAAGTCTTTAGCGCTATCAGGGGATTTTTATTTGCAAAAATCCGAAACACTTCATCCGCAAACCCCTGCCCCAGTTGCGAGACGCTCTTAAAATCTAGTTCAACTTCGCGAAACTTATCCAGGTTTACAACCAGACGTTTTGCTTCGGAGCGCGAGATATATTCAGGCTTTAGCAACTTGATCATGATTTTCGTTTTAGAAAATTCGAAGTCAAATTCTTTCGGTGCGAATCTGGCAAATACGGTTTCTAGTTTTGTTCTCGATGACCGATTCAAAATAAAATGCACCATTGTGCCTTTGTTGTATCTGGGTCGGGATACAAAAACATCCTGTTTAAATTTATCCCATTCCAACTGAATATTATGTGAACACAGGGTGAATTTATCGGCAGCATTTGAGGTGAAAAAAATTCCCTCACCTGAATGTGCGGCAGGCATTGTTGTTGTTTTGCCCTTGATTAATTCGATCATTGCGGCATGTTCGTCTTGCAGCGAGAACCTGGAAGCAATTGAATGAAAAACACCGACGCCTTTCTCTCGAATTTTAAATTCAATTATTGCCGCATCAAGGCTAACGGCAATTTCACATATGTCCGCTTTAGAATGGTCGATAGCATTATTGAGCATTTCTGTGAATGCATAATGTATGATTGTTTCCTGGTCAGAAGAAAGCTCGGACTTCAGGTTTAGTGTCGTTGCCAAATCATCGTAAACCGCGCTTTCGTCAAGGCTGGCAAGTCGTAGTGTCTTGCTGAACTTTTCTGGTTTCGGGCCGGATCCTGTTAAATGGTATTGTGCAGCACGCGTGGTACCCGTTTTCATTATCTTGCCGGTGTTAATCAATGCACGTATATGCAGGTTAAGCGCCTGACGGCTTATGCCCAGTCTTTCGCATAATGGTCTGGAAGTAGATGCACCCATCTGCTCCAGATAATCCAGGATTTCTTGTTTTTTATTTTGTTTTCTATTTTCTGGCATTTGATTGATAATCAATTAATTGTCAATTAACTTAACTAGCATTGTCAACCTGGTTGTCGCTATTGTCAATTGGTTGTCAATTCAATTAAACATTGTTGTCAATCAACAAACTCAATCTCAGTGGAAAGACGAGGTAACCATTAGAGTACCTACCCACCCTGGTGCAACAGGCCCGTCATTCCGCGTGAGACGGAATCCATCTTAAAAGCCCCGAAGAGCCTTGAATAACAACACACCATGGGTACCGGGGATTAAGCGGATTAAATTTTAAAATGCGATTCGATTGACATACTCTGAAGACTTTTGAGGCCACAGCCTGAAAGATTTGGCTGCCGCTGCCATTATTGATGTGGGTGGTTAGCTTTTGACACGCTCTACGATCATAGCGACACCTTGCCCGACCCCCACACACATCGTACATAACGCATACCGCAGATCATCTCGTTCCAGTTGCCGCACGGCGCTAATGACAAGTCGAATTCCGCTCATGCCAAGCGGGTGCCCAAGGGCAATCGCACCCCCTTGCGGATTGATCCGTGGATCGTCATCTGCCAGCCCTAGTTGACGGGTGCAAGAAAGCACTTGCGCAGCGAAGGCTTCATTAATTTCGATGATGTCCATATCGCCTGGCGTCAAGTTTAAGCGTGCCAGCAACTTGTTGCTCGCATCCACAGGGCCGATTCCCATGATTCGCGGCAGTGCTCCGGAAACTGCCATGCCCAGCACTCGGGCGCGGGGTTTCAGATGAAACTGCTGCATAGCATTTTTTGACGCGAGAATGAGTGCTGCAGCACCATCGTTTATTCCAGAAGCGTTGCCTGCGTTCACTGTGCCATCCGGAAACAACGGTTTGAGAAGCGCCAGCTTTTCTGCGGTCGTTTCCCGCAAATGTTCATCGTCCTCGACGATGACTTGCTCACCCCGGTGATGCGGAATACAGACTGAACTGATTTCTTCGGCCAAGCG
>QIJI01000290.1 GCA_003231795.1 Gammaproteobacteria bacterium | reverse complement strand
GCACCACCCCTGCCAAGACTGGTTTCTGCCAGCCCACGGTCGGTATAGTTCATTTCCCAGGACAACATCTTTTGCGCGTATTCGAGCACCCGCGATCGATAATCGGGGTTTTTTGCCTGATTCGCGAATTCGCCCGGATCGTTTATCAAATTGAAGGAACTCGGCTGCAAGTTGCTGAAAGGCACATATTTATATAAATGATCACGAACTACGTTCATGCCGCATTGGTACATCGTAATGTCGAAGTATTTTTCCACGCTTTTATTTCGCACATCGCGAAAGTCATATTCTCTGTGAACTTCGTCGCGCCTGCGCGACGGTCTGAGGTCTCGAAATGACATATTTTACTAACCCATCAAAAGCGGGTCAAACGGACAAACCACCATATTTTCAACCCCGGTTTCGGTAACCAGTAACTGATCTTCGAGTTTGAGCCCGTCCGGGCCACCGACTTCACCGGCATAAATTTCGACACATAACATCATGCCGGGTTCGAGTACACCTTCGTATCCCCGTTCTTCCCAGTCGATCGGGTACTTTATCGCAGGCCATTCGTCACACAGCCCGACGCCATGAAATTTCGAGCCGTAGCGTTGCGCAATGTATTTCTCGGGCAGATGATGGCCCTGCTCGGTTAGTTCCTGAAAGCTCATTCCGGGTTTAACGATATCGGCGTTGGTCATGATGTGCTCGTAACCCAGTTTATGCAGATCCTTGTGCCGCTGGGTCGGTTGCCCATCACCGATAAACCAGGTGCGTGATATATCGGTACACATACCGTAGCAGCCGATTAAATCGGTATCAAAGGCAAGAATTTCATTGTTCTGGATGATGCGCGGCCCGCATTCCTGAAACCAGGGATTGGTACGTTGCCCACTCGACAAAATTCGGGTTTCAATCCATTCACCACCACGACGAATATTGGATTTATGCAACTCGGCCCAGACATCGTTTTCGGTCATACCGGGCTGGGTCAGTTCCCGCATTTCTGCAATTGACGCCTCGCAGGCATGAATCGCACAGCGCATCGCAAGAATTTCGTCCGGCCCCTTGACCGCCCGCACCCGTTCCATTAACTCCTCGCCATCCATTACCTCGACACCAGCGGCGTCAAGGGCTCGCAATCCAGCAATCTGGATCTTGTCGACCGCAACCCGTCGACCCTTGCCAACCCGTTGTTGCAATACGTCGTTTACCTGCTTTACAAACAGCTCTGCTTTTTCTTCAGTGCGCTGTCCGGTGGCAAAGTAAAAGAAGGAAGCTCCGGCACGGACCTCCTTAATCAGCGGATTAAAATCGGACAAATACGCATACCCGCCATATTCCCACAGCACCATGTGACCGTCAGCGGTTACCAGGCAGGCACGAAACGGGTTATGCGTATTCCACAATTGCATGTGCGTGGTATCAGTGGCGTAACGAATCGACAGCGGATCGAATAACAGCACCGCATCAAGATCGCGTTCAATCAATCCGGCTGTAATCCGGTCGAGTCGATACTGGCGCATCAGCGGCAGGTCCGGACACTGCAGGCCGGCTGCCTCCCATTCGGCAAAAGCCAGCGGGGTCGGCCCAATTTCTACGCGATCATTGTCGTCAGGGGTATTGTCAGGGCGCATTGCAGGCTTGCGCGACGGATCAATCTTCGGCTTTGAAATGGAATGTGGATCAGTAGACATGTTCAGGCTCTCAAACGGGCGCCTTCGGCATCGAAAGGCGGTTTCTCAAGAATAACAGCGCGATGTGGAATACCCAGGATCGCGATGTCGAGTTCGGTATCGGCGGCAGCATGCTCGGTCTTGACGAAGCAAAGCGCAATTGATGCACCCACACTATGACCGTAAGCGCCCGAACTGACGCGCCCGACCGGAGTACCATCGGTCAGGAATACGGGCTCCCCACCGCTGGCATCGGAATCGCTGGTTTCGACACGCGCCACCACCAGCTTCTCGCGAGGCGGCTTATCCTTAATTGCCAGGTATGCGTCACGCCCCAGGAATTCGGGTTTGTCCAGCTTGATCAAACGCTCAAGACCGACTTCCTGCGGCCAGTACTCGGGCGAATATTCCCGACTCCAACTGCCGTAACCTTTTTCAACTCGCAGCGACAACAATGCGCGTCCGCCGACGGGCCGAGCGCCCAGATCGCGCCCCGCGTCGAACAACGCCTGGTAGAGTTCCAGTTGGCGGTCGAGCGGGACATAGATTTCCCAACCGAGATCGCCACTGAAAGAAACCCGGATCGCAACCGCGTCGATGCCGGCAACCTTGATCTGCCGGCTACGCATAAATCGGAAGCTTTCGTTGGAAAGATCGGCATCGGTCAGTTGCGTCAGCAGTTTTCTCGCATTCGGCCCGGCGACATTGAACCCACCCCAGGCTTCGGTGAGGCTTTCAAAGTTGACACTGTCGGCGCGGGAAACCATGTCGAAGAAACGTTGATGGTAACGCTCAGCGATACCCGATCCGATCATCAGGAAATCTTCGTCACCCAGTTTAGTAATGGTGAAATCACCGGCGATACCGCCACGCAAACCAATCATCGGGGTCAGACAGGAACGACCGATTTCAAGCGGAACATTGTTGGCGACCAGCCGATCGAGATAATCGGCCGCCCCGGCACCGTGAATGTGGTACTTGGCAAAATTGGACACGTCGATAATACCAACCGCCTCACGCAAGGTACGGCACTCATCGGCTACTGGCTGGAACCAGTTCTGGCGTTCAAATCCGTATTTCTCGACCGCTTCCATTCCTTCGGGTGCATACCACAGGGGATGTTCGTAACCGTAGCTCAAGCCAAACACCGCCCCCATGGTTTTTTGCTTTTCATGAACCGGACGAGTTTTGATCGGGCGACCGGCTTCACGTTCTTCGTAAGGAAAATGAATTTTGAAACGGTTGGCATACTGATCGAGAGTACGAGCTTTGGTAAAGGCCTTGTTTGCCCATGGACCGAATCGAGCCAGATCCCAGGGAAACATATCCATCTCGGGCTCACCCTCGATGATCCATTGCGCCAGGGTTAAACCGAGACCACCGGATTGCGAAAACCCGGGAATGATGCCGCAACAACAAAAATAGTTCTGCAATTCAGGCACCGCACCTATCAGGGCCGAACTATCCGGTGCCCAGATCATCGGACCATTGATAACACGTTTGATGCCTGCTTCGGCTAAGATCGGAATTCGATCGAAAGCGCGCAACAGATTCTCTTCGATTCGCTCTAGATCGTCATCCAGCAACTCGTGCCCGAAATCCATCGGGGTGCCATTTTCGGACCAGTAGCGGCCATCTTTTTCGTAGGCGCCGACCAGCAGCCCTTGTCCTTCCTGACGCAAATAATATTCGCCATCGCGATCAGCTATGCCCGGTAAACGTCGTCCCAGCGCTTCGATTTCGGGAATGGTTTAGGTCACAAAATAC